>CAYQTK010000122.1:0-12098 GCA_964420375.1 uncultured bacterium | reverse complement strand
CAGTTGATTTTACGTGCCGCGATCCTGGCCGAAATGACTTTTTACGAAGGCATCAGAACAGCATCCCCAAAAGCAGGCCGGCGCAACAGCCACCAAATATATGTCGCACCCCCCTGCTTGACATTGCATTTAATTTTCTGCTAAATTTAATCTAGGTTCGGGAGAGCGACACGAACGATGTAAGAAGACCATGTTTACGGGGTGCTAATGATGGATTGGTTGCAAAGAAACAGCATGCACCACTCTCAGTTCAGCGATATCGGGGATCTGGTAAGTCGTAAGCGGAGCCAGGAGTTGCGGATCAGCGTTGCTTTTCCCACTTTTAACGAAGAAGCGACCATAGGTTCAGCGGTAAGGGTTATCCGTGAAGAGCTGATGGAACGTCATTCTTTGGTTGACGAGATAGCCATAATCGACGGCGGGTCTTTCGACAATACTGCATTCGAGGCCCGTGTTGCCGGAGCGGAGGTGTTTTTAAGTGAGGAATGCCTTCCTCACCTTGACCATTATCCCGGCAAGGGCGACAACCTTTGGAAGAGCCTGTTCGTACTTTCCGGCGACCTCCTGGTGTGGCTTGACGCGGACATAAAGAACATCGATCCCAAGTTTGTTTATGGTCTGGTGGGCCCGCTTCTGCACTATCCCGAGATCCAGTTTGCCAAGGCTTATTATCAAAGGCCTCTGCACCTTCCGGAAGAGAACGACGACTACGGCGGCGGCAGGGTGACCGAAATACTCGTCCGGCCGCTTTTTTCCACGTTTTTCCCGGAGCTGGCCCAGTTTTACCAGCCTTGTTCGGGTGAGTGCGCCGGCAGAAGGGAGGTCCTGGAGTCGTTGCCTTTTTCCGCGGGATACGGTATCGAGACGGGGATGCTGATAGACATCCACCACAAGTACGGCCATGACGTGATCGCCCAGGTGAACCTGGACAAGCGGATACATCGCAACCAGCCGACCACCGCCCTCGGCAAGATGGGCTTCGAGATACTGCACACCTTTATGTCACGGCTCAAGAAGCTGGAAAAGGCCAGCTTCGAGGACTCGCTTTTCGAGGTTTACAAGCAGTTGGTTTGTTCTCCTTCGGTTTACGCCCTGGAGGAAATGGCGGTTCAGTTAAGTGAGCGTCCTCCCATGAGCACTATTCCCGAGTATCGCCGGATGCGTGGAATGCCGACCTGACGGGGCTCCAAGCCACAGCCGCGACTCGGTACAAGTCCCGGTCTTACGAGGACTTAAGAGCGAAGGATAGACGGAGATTGCTTTTACGCCTTTTGATATTTCCATTCACATTAGAGCGAAAAAAAGAAAAAGCCGTGCGTCCGTGCGGCTGAAGTGCAATTAAAGGATTAAGCGCGATGAGTGCAGGCCGGAACATTCAGGAGCTTTTGGAGAAGGGGCTGTATTATTATGGTCTGGGGGAGAGGGACAAAGCGTTGTCCTACTGGCATGAGGTTCTTTCTCTCGACCCCGACAACGAGATGGCACGGGAGTATATCGAGATCGAGACCGGAGGCAAGGTGGAAGAAGAACCTTCCTTGCAAGAGTCGCAAGAGCCGGCGTCCGATCTCGAGAGAACTCCCGAGGATGCCGGAGCCCCCATTCCGGAGGCTTTTCTTGAAGGGCAACGCCACTTGCAGAGCTATAACTGGGAAAAAGCCGTAGACGCCTTTTACGAGGCCCACAAGAGCCGGTCTTCCCAGCTTTATTACTGGGGCCATGTCCCTCTTTCCCGGGCGGGTCTCATAAAAGACGTTATCGCCAGGCTGGGCGGAGACGATAAGTATCTCAAACTCGCGGAGTCCCTTACCGAGCTTAGCCGGAAGAAGAAGTTCAACCAGGAGGAGGGATTCGTGCTTTCCCTTCTTTCTGGTGAGATGACCCTGGACGATATTGTTTCTTTAAGCCCCATTCCTCATTTTCAGACTTTCCGGATCCTGTACCGGCTTCTTGACGAGGGACTGATTTCGATATCCAAGGTTTGACGGAAATGCTTTCTACTGATGACATCGCGGCAAAGAGCGAGCACACTCTTCTTTATTATCTTGAAGAGCCGGCGCTGGTGGTGAGTCCGCGCGGCAGGCTGGCTTATGCCAACGCCTCCTTTCGAAGCCGTTTCAACCTCGATCTTTCCCGGGCTTTAAAGAGACCACTTGCTGAAATCCTTCCTTCCTGGGTACAGGCGCCGGTCATGGACCACCTCAGTTGTTTGAAAGACGGCGAACCTTGCCGTAACTTCTGGCTCGGCGACAACAAGTCCCGGTTCCAGGCGAACCTGAAGACCATAAACCTGAACGGCCGCCACATAGGAGCGTTGCTGGTTTTAAAGGAAGAGACCGGCAACGAAGCGCTTTCCAGGGGCAACCTCGATCTGTTTCGCACCATGCTTGACGACCTTTTATTTCCCCTTTCCGAGCTCAAGTCATATCTTTCCATGGACACCGGCATAAGGGATTCCTTGAAGGCAGGGATATCCAGCCAGGTCTCCACTCTGGATGAAGGGATATCCAGGATGCGGGGGTTCGGGGAGATATTTTTCGGAACTGTAAGGCCCGAGCGGACCCCCTTTCATCCCGGCCGCATTCTTTCCATGGCGCTTAAGTCTCTCCGTCCCACTGCCGAGCAGAAGAAAATATCTTTGGTTGACGGCTCTGGGCGTGATCTTCCCATGGTCCTGGGCGATCCTGGCTTGTTGAGCCGCGTTTTGAGCCTCCTGGTGGACTACATGATCGCTGAGTTCCGCAAGGGCGAGTTGGTGATAGGTTCCGCGGACCTGATCATGACCGAGGGGGGGTCGAGCCGTCTGGTATACTCCATTACCGGCACCGGGGCAATCCGCTGGGATCTGGACCTTTCGCGGGGCGAGTCGGCAATGCTTACGAACTTCGCCGGTCTGCCGGATGACAGAAAGAGAATGCTCCTGCGCGTTCTCCTGGCCAATAAGCTTATCTCCGCCATGGGAGGGGACACCACGGTAGCCGCTCACGAGAGCGTGGGCATGGCCATAAACGCTGCCGTGCCTGCGGATATTTACTACCAGTCCAAAAGGTAAAGACCGCTCAGGTTTCGCTCTCCTCTTCCATATCCTTTTCTATCCCCAGTTTTTCCAGCCGGTAGCGGAAGGATCGAAAGGAGATGCCGAGCAGTTCTGCTGCGCGTTTTTTTACTCCGCCGGATTTCTGCAAGGCTTCTTCGACCAACATCCTTTCGATGTCCTCCAAGTATTTTTCCATTTCCATTCCCTCTTCAGGCACGGAGAATTTCGAGGGGGGAGCGGCGTCTCTTTTCCCGGAAGTCAGTTTTTCGGGAAGATTGTCCGGCATGATGGTATCGGAGTAAGCCAAACTGATGGCCCTTTCAATAGTGTTTTCCAACTCTCTTATGTTTCCCGGCCAATCATATTCCTGAAGAATGGACAGGGCCTTCTCGGAAATACCGTTCACTTCTTTACCTATCTCGTCCCGGAAGCGGTTTATAAAGTGGTCCACCAACAGGGGCAGGTCGTCCATTCTCTCCCGGAGCGGCGGCATCCTTATCTGGATCACGTTGAGCCTGTAGTAGAGGTCTTCCCGGAACTCGCCTTTTTGAACGCTCTCGTAAAGCTCCCGGTTGGACGCCGCCATTACTCTTACGTCCACGGTTTTGTCCTTTATGCCTCCCACCGGCTTGAAGGTTTTTTCCTGGATGGCTCGAAGCAGCTTTACTTGAATATTGAGGGGCATCTCTCCAATTTCGTCCAGAAATATGGTTCCCTGGTGAGCGGCTTCGAAAAGCCCTCTCTTGTCATGGTAGGCGCCGGTAAATGAACCTTTAAGATGTCCGAACAGCTCGCTCTCCAGGAGCTCGGAGGGTATGGCGCCGCAATTGACGGTCACCATGGGCTTGTCTCCGCGGTCGCTGTTATAATGAATGGCTTTGGCTGCCAGCTCTTTGCCGGTGCCCGATTCTCCGAGCACAAGGACGTTGGCTTTGGTGGGAGCGATCTTGCGGATAAGGTCGAAGACCTCCTGCATGGGCTGGGAGGCCCCCACGAGATTTCGGAACATATATCGCGACTCCACTTCCTGGCGCAGTCGCAGGTTCTCCTCCAAGAGACGAGACTTCTCCAGAGCCTTGGCCACCACCAGCTTTATCTCGTCCACCTGGAAGGGCTTGGTTATATAGTCGTAAGCCCCCAGCTTCATGGCCTCTACTGCGTTTTCCGGGGATGCATATGCGGTGATCATTATGACCAAGGCGTTCGGGTTAAGCTCAAAGGCTCTTTTGAGGATTTCCATTCCGGAGACTCTGGGCATCATGATGTCACAAATGATGAGGTGGTAATTTTCCGACTCTATCCTTTCGATGGCCTCTTCACCGGATGCCGCGCTTTCCACCTGGTATCCCTGCTTCTGAAAAAGTATCTCCAAAAACTCACGCATGCTGAGCTCGTCGTCTATTACCAGTATCTTATCTAAACTGTTTTCTTTCCTTTTCATGGAACGTTAATTAACCTCCGCGAACGCATTCGAAGCTTCTTCTTTCCCGCCGTGATAATTGATAGGAAGCCACATTACGAACCGGGTGCCTCCCCCGGGAACGTTTTCGACCCCCATGCTTCCTTCCATTGCTTCTACTATTCGGTAGACAACACTGAGCCCGAGTCCCGTTCCTTCCTCCCTGGTGGTGAAGAAAGGATCGAATATCTTGTCGCGGTATTCCTCGGGAATGCCCGGTCCATTATCTTCCACTTCCATCTCTATGATGGGAAAGTTTTCTTTGGGAGGGGACTTTATTGAGCCGCGAATAGTTATGTTTCCTCCGTCCTCCATTATCTGGCAGGCATTGCTGACAAGGTTCCACAGAATCTGTTGGACCAGGTTGGGATCCGTAACCATTTCCACTTCATCATCCACCTTTATGTCAAAACTTACCGGAGTGTTGATGTCCGATCCCTGTTTGAAAGATTCCAGCATTTCATCGACCAGGCGCTTCAAATTGAACTTGCGGACGTTCCTCGCAGTAGGCCGTGCAAAAAGCAGGAAATCGGTAATAAGATGATTGAGTCGTTCGGTCTCTCTCAGCACGATCCTCATCAGCCTCTTGCTGGTCTCGTCGGTGTCCACCGTTTGCTCGAACATTTGAATGGAGCCGGAAATAGAGGCCAACGGGTTCCTTATTTCATGCGCCATTCCCGCGGCGAGCTGTCCTACCGCGGCCAGCCGATCGCTTTTCCTGAGTCTTTGCTCCATTTCCCGCGTCTCGGTAACATCGTTGAAGATGACCAGGGTCCCGAGCAACTCTCCGCTGGCTCCTTGTAGAGGGGTGATCCGAAACTCCAGGTTCCTGATATCTCCGTCCGGGCCTGTCCATTCCGATTCGAAACGGTAATGGCCCTGGTAGATAAGGTCAATCCTTTCTCTCATAGAAAGGGAGGCCTCCGGAAAAATATCGCTGAACCCCCTGCCCCGGACCTTTTCCTCGCTGAAGCCAGTGGTGTCGGCTGCCGCCCGGTTGAAGGAAGTTATTTTGCCGTGCATGTCCAGGGTCACCACCCCGGAGGACAGGGAGAAGATAATGTTTTCGTTCAAAGCTTCCAGTGTGTCCCGGTCCCGGATGGTTTCTTTGAGCTCCACGTCGGTAGAGCGGAGCTTTTCCGTGAGGTAGGTTGCAAGCACCGCGGTGCCGAACATGGCGGCCAGGTTGATAAAGAAGTTGTAATACAGTTCCGACCATTTGACCAGTTGATCGGTTTCGATAAGATAAGGTATGTACTTCCTGCCCATGCCCCCGACAATGACTCCATAGAACAGAGCTCCCGAGGCTGCGGCAAGAAAGGCCCCCCGCCGGTAAAGGATGATCCCCCCCATGATAATGGCCAGAAGATAGAGAAAAGAGAAGATGCTTTCGATTCCTCCGGTTATATAGATAAGCGAGCTTACGAAGATGATCTCCCAGATAATTTGAGATGAGGCGAGCAGGGAGAGGCGGCTGGTCCAGCGGATAATGATTAGGGAAAGCAGAGTTATAAAATAGGTGACCCCCGAAAGCGCATAAAGGGCGATAAGCGGAGTGGTAGTGAAAGAAGGGATGCGTGTAAAGTGAATAAATACGGTCGCACCCAACAGGAAAGTAACCATAATGACCCGGAGCAACAGAGAAAGTTGAAGCCGCCGATAGAACTCTTTCCCGGCGGCTGATTCTCCCCGGGCCATCGGAGTGACGACCCTCGTAGGCATCGATTATCTTGGGCTTTACCCGCCGAATTTTCCAACCATGGAGAATATGGGCATATACATGGCGATGGCCAGGCCGCCAACGGTTACACCCAGAAACACCATCAGCACAGGTTCGATCATAGCGGTCAGCGCTTCTACTGCGTCGTCAACCTCTTCTTCATAAAAGTCGGCGATCTTGGCCAACATGGTATCAAGCGCACCGGTCTGCTCGCCCACCCCGATCATCTGGACCACCATGTTGGGAAAGATTTTGCTGGCTTTTAAAGGTTCGGTCAAAGTCTTACCTTCCGAGATGGCCGACCGGACTGTATTCAGCTCTTGTTCGAACACTTTGTTCCCGGCAACCTTGGCCACGATCTCCAACCCGTCCATGATAGGCACACCCGAGCTTATCAAGGTCCCCAGTGTTCGCGTAAAACTGGCCACCGTGGACTTCCGGATCAGGTCGCCTACCACCGGGATTTTCAAGTAGACGGTATGAAAGAAAAACTTTCCTTTCTCGTTACTGTTGATAGCGTAAAAGGCGCCCATTAAAATTCCGATCGCGATTAATATGACGGCCCATCCCGGCGGGGTTGCCTTTACCAGCCAGTCACTAATGGCGACAACGTAAGCTGTTATAAGAGGCAAATCGCCGAGGCCCATATCGCTGAACATCTTTTCAAAGGTGGGAACGACGAAGATCAGGAGAATGGTCACAACAGCCACCGCCACGAAAAGAACGATGGACGGGTAGATCATGGCGCTCTTGATCTGTTTCTTGATCCGTTCCCTCTTTTCGATCATAAGAGCCAGACGTCCCAGAATGGTGTCCAAAATACCGCCCACTTCGCCGGCCCTGATCATGTGAACGTAAAGATCGTCGAACACCTTGGGATGTTTGGCCAGCGAGTCCGCAAAAGTGGACCCCGATTCAACCGATTCTTTGACACTGTTCAGCACCTGCTGGAAAGTACGGTTCTCGGTTTCGCTGGCTAAAAGGTCAAGGCATTGGACCAGGGGAAGACCGGCGTCAATCATGGTGCCGAACTGCCGGGTGAAAATAACGAGGTCCTTGGCCGTGACTTTGGGTGAAAGAAATGTAAGATAGTCTTCCAGGTTTATGTCGTTCAGGTCCTTGAACTCGAAGCCTTTAGTTTTGATGGTGCCTTCCGAAGGAATGATGTCCTGGCTGCGAAGCTTGGCTGCCACGGCTTCCGCACTGGGGGCTTCCATCACTCCCTTGTGAACCTTGCCGCTGGATGTCTTTCCCTGCCATTCGAATTTGGGCATTTTCTCTTCCCCTTTTGTTGGTTTCCCTCTTCCGGTTTACTGAAAGAAGTCTGCTGCCCGGCCTCCTTTATCGCGGCGAGCCCGCCGGCCGGGACGGAGCTCCGCCTTTGGAGATCAGCTTTTGGAGCTCGTCCGTATCCGGACTGCGTCCCATGGCGTCTTCCAGAGTGATCAAACGTTTTTGATAACTTTCCGCAAGCGACTGGTTGAAAGTCTTCATACCGAACTTTTCCTGTCCCACTTGCATGGAGGTGTATATCTGGTGGATTTTGTCCTCCCGGATCAGGTTCCGGACCGCGGGGTTTGGAATCATGATTTCGAGGGCCAGCACCCGTCCGTGACCGGAAGCTTTGGGGATAAGGTTCTGGCAAAGCACGCCTTCCAGCACAAAGGATATCTGCGCCCTGATTTGCGGTTGCTGGTAGGACGGAAAGACGTCAATGACACGGTTTATGGTCTGAACACAGGAGTTGGTATGCAACGTCCCGAAGACCAAGTGGCCGGTTTCAGCAGCCACCAGCGCCATCTCCATGGTCTCGATGTCTCTCATCTCCCCCACCAGGACCACGTCCGGGTCCTGCCGGAGGATGTACTTGAGCGCTATCTTAAAGCTCTTGGTGTCCGCGTTTATCTCCCTTTGATTGATGATGCAGTTCTTGTGGGGATGAAGGTACTCGATAGGGTCTTCGATGGTTATGATATGTTCGAACCTTTCACTGTTGATCTTATCAATTATGGCGGCAAGGGTGGTGGATTTTCCCGAACCGGTGGGACCGGTGACCAGGATCATGCCCCGGGGTTTGGAGCCGAAGCTCTCCACTGCAGACGGAAGTCCCAGCTCCTGGAAGCTGAGAATCTTGAAAGGAATGGTCCGAAAGGCCCCTGCTACCGCTCCTCTCTGCATGAAGATATTGGCCCGGAACCGAGACAGTCCTTTTACGCCAAAACTCAAGTCAAGCTCATTGGATTCCTCGAAACGATGCTTCTGGGAATCGGTAAGGATAGAGTAGCAGAGCTGTTTGGTCTCCGGAGCCGTCAGAGGAGGCGATTTCAGAGGGTTAAGCTTGCCGTCTATCCGCAACTGAGGCGGAGAACCCGTGGTGATATGAAGGTCCGAGCCCCCCTTCTCGACCATGGCTTTAAGTAACTGGTGAAGATTAGGCATAACTCCTCCTTAAATCTAATCGGCGGCAGTAGAGCGAATAACCTCTTCCACCGTGGTCATCCCTTCAACCAAACGTTTCAGGCCGGCCTCCCGTAAGGTCAACATGCCCAAGCGGCGGGCTTCCTCCTTCAACTCCGAAGAACTGGCCCCGTTTAGAACGAACTCTTTGATCTCGTCGTACATATACATGACCTCGGAGAGGGCGATCCGTCCCTTGTAACCCGTCTCGTTGCAAACGGAGCAGCCCTCTCCCTTTTTACACTCGCACTCCTTGGCTTCCTCTTCGCTCAAGCCCAGGTCCATGAGAGCGCTGATCTCCTCTTCCACCGGGACGGAGCATTCCCCGCAGTTCTTGCGGGCAAGACGCTGGGCCTGGATGACGTTTACCGAGCTTGCAACCAAAAACGGCTCCACACCCATGTTAAGCAGCCGGTTGACGGTGGAAGGAGCATCGTTGGTATGAAGAGTGGACAAAACCAGGTGGCCGGTAAGCGCCGCCTTTACAGCTATCTCCGCGGTCTCAAAGTCACGGATCTCTCCCACCATGATGATGTCAGGGTCCTGCCGCAGAAAGGAACGCAACGCCGATGCGAAGTTAAGACCGATCTCTTCTTTCATCTGAACCTGGTTGATGCCCATCAGGTTGAACTCCACCGGGTCTTCGGCTGTGCTCAAGTTGGTGGTCGGCTGGTTGAGCTCGGATAGCGCGGAGTAGAGCGTGGTGGTCTTTCCCGAACCGGTGGGACCTGTCACCAGCACCATGCCGTAAGGCTGATGAACAGCGCGTTGGAAAGTCTTGAGCTGCTCCGCAAAGAACCCCAGCTTGGTCATGTCCAATTGAAGGTTGGATTTGTCAAGAAGACGGCAGACCACCTTTTCGCCGAAAAGAGTCGGCAGAACCGAAACACGGTAGTCCATCTCCTGGTTCTTGCCCATCTTGATCTTGATACGCCCGTCCTGCGGAAGACGTTTCTCAGCGATGTTGAGGTTGGCCATGATCTTAACGCGGGCAACGATAGGGTTCTTGAGCTTCATCGGCGGCTTCATTTCCTCGTAAAGAACACCGTCAATCCGGTAGCGGATGCGGAACGTCTTTTCGTAAGGCTCGATATGAATGTCCGAAGCGTTCTTCTTGATGGCATTGGTAAGGATCATGTTTACAAGACGAATAACGGGAGCGTCCTCGCTGGCCTTCTCCAGGTCTCCTACGTTGACCTCGTCGTCCTCGTCACCGCCCAATTCAACGTCCATGTCCTCGAACTCGTCCCAACCCGGACCTTCCATTACGTCGCTCTGACCGAAGTACTTGTCAATGGCTTCGTTAATAGCGTTCTCCGGTGCTACAACCACGTCCACCTTGAAACCCGCGTAGAACTCCAGGTCGCCTATGGCGAACATGTTGGAAGGGTCGGCCATGGCAACCACCAGGGTCGGACCCGCCCGCGTGATGGGGATCAACGAGTGCTTTCTCGCAAGCTCTTCCGAAACCAGATTGATAACGTCTTTATCTATCTCCACTTCGGAAAGGTTAATGGAAGGAACACCGAACTGCTTGCTTAAAAAATCAGCCAGCTCCTCTTCCTGAATCAAGCCCAGACGGGTAAGATTGGCCCCAAGACGACCGCCGTGCTTCTTCTGTTCCTCCAATGCCTGTTGAAGGTCGGAAGCGGTTATATAATTCTCCCGGACCAGGAGTTCACCAAGTTTTTGGACCATTACTTTATTCCTCCCAAAATCGGATCAAAATCGTCCTTACAAATATCAAAATTCAAAGCAGGCACGCCTCAACATACCCTCGAATTATTTTAAACCATCCTCTCAAACTCTGTCAAGCGCCTCTTAATTGAAATTTAATCTCGTCCCTTATCGTCCCCTTAGCTCTATACGGGAACTTTGTTCTTTCGATTCATTTTCACTGACCCGCGATTCCGTTTTTTCGCTCAGGGGGACTTGACAAACGAAGAATCTTCGCCTAATCTTCTCCTTAGATGGAGTACCTGACCAAGAGACAAAAACAGCTTTATAAATACTTGGCCGATTATATGGAAGAGCACCAACAGCCGCCTTCCTACGAGGAGATGCGCCGGGCCATGGGGCTGCGTTCCTTGTCCACCGTGCACAAGCATCTCAAGCAGCTTTCTCGAAAAGGGTTTCTTCGTTCGCCATGGGGAAGCAGGAAGCGGGCCCTTTCCCTGGTGGAGCAGAGGGGGCGGTCGGTGAGCCTGCCCCTCCTGGGCATGGTGGCCGCGGGAGACCCTATCGAGGCCCTCGAGGTCCCTGAAGAGGCGGACGTGCCCGAAAGCCTCCTCCGCGGAGGCGAATGCTTTGCACTCCGCGTCCGCGGCGATTCCATGATCGAGGAGGGCATCCGCGACGGGGACCTCATCATAGTGAAGAGCCAGCCTGGCGCCGAGCGCGGACAGACCGTGGTCGCCCTGGTGGAAGGCGAGGCCACCGTAAAGATGTTCTATCCCCGAAAGGACAAAATAGAGCTCCGCCCGGCCAACCGCTCCATGAACTCCATCTTCGCCCACCCCGAAAGCGTCCGGATAAGAGGAGTGGTCATCGGCCTGGTGAGGAGTTACAAGTAAGGCGGGATTTTTGACGAAACAAGGACGATATGATTAACTCTACCAAGCGTATTTTTATAAGCGGATACTGATGTCAAGGGTGGAAATTCGAGACCCGGTGCACGGCTTCGTTCAGTTAAATGATGAGGAGATTGAAATTGTTGACCACCTTGGTTTTCAGCGGCTTCGCAAAATAAAACAACTTGCACTTGCCAACCTTTTATATCCGGGCGCGCTTCATACCCGGTTCGATCATTGCATCGGAACAAGACACGTGGCGGAGAAGATGGGAAAGGCCCTGGGAGACCTCAAGGGGCTCCGTTTCGTTGAAGAGAGGGAAAAAGGTTTCAGGGCCGTTAATGAAGAGGGCTTCAAAGTAAAACGATACGATTACGAGATTACGGAGGAAGGAAGACGGATCGTCGAGCGTATCAGGAAACGATGTCCTGACGAGCACAAGAGCATTGTTCAGGCTTTAAAGGAAGTCCGGGGCGCCGGCGAACCCGATTACAACACTCTTTCCGTTGCGGCTAAAGCCCATTTTATTCTCTCCAGCCAAGGACGCCCCATGACTGCAGATGAAATAATCAAGGTAGCCCGGCAGTTTAACTGGAGAATCTCCGAAGACAAGTTTGCAGAAGCGGCTTCCTTCTTGGAAAGACTTGATTTGGTGAAGTCCCAGCAGTGACCGGCAAGACGTTTTAACTAGTGCTCTGTCAAGCTTACACTGACGCATAGTGTGCGAGCGACTTCAGTCGCGACTAAAGTCGCTCGCACGAAAAATATTCATCTTGTAAGCGACTAAAAACACTTGACAAAGCACTAGTTCCTGTTGCGAAACGGAGGTTTAATTTACTTTTGCGGCGCTGTGTTGGA
>CAYQTK010000121.1:0-12179 GCA_964420375.1 uncultured bacterium | reverse complement strand
TGTAAGTTCCGGCAAGCCGGAACTTATGAAAGCGAAAGCAAGCTTTCCTGTCTGCGTGCCTGTCTGTCCTGTCTGCGTGTCCGCACAGGCAGGCGCACTCCTAAAACGGAGTTTTCGCAACGGGAACTAATTTTTTTCGTCCGAGTGACTGTCACCGCGGTTTTCGTGGGAGCGGCTTTAGCCGCGATTCTTGTACAAGCGGCGGAAGTCGCGACTAAAGTCGCTCGCACGCAGCTTATAAATTTTAATGTGATCCGGCAAGCCGGAACTTATGAGTGCGAAAGCAAGCTTTCGCACTCATAAAACGGAGTTTTCGCAACGGGCATTAAATAGGACGTATCGATACTTGGCGATGCATTTTATTACTAGGATTAGCTCTTGTTAAGGGAAGAAAAGCTTATACTGGGGACCACTGTTATCTCCCACGCTCTGACCCATGTTGCCGAGCTCACCTTTCCCTCCACCGCTCTCCTGGTCACCGGCGAGCTCCTGGAGAAGGGCAAGGGCTACGCGGAGATCGGCATGGCCACTTTTATCTCCGCACTGATGTTCGGCCTTGCCGCCCTGCCTTCCGGCAGGCTGGTGGACAAGCTGGGAGCACGGCGGGTTTTGCTTATCTTCCTTTTCGGGACGGGCGCTTCCCTGATGGCGCTCTCTTTTTCCACCGGCTATATCATGTTCACCGTGCTGCTTGCCGCGGTGGGCTTGTTCTCGGGTCTTTATCATCCTGCGGGCACCACCATGATCTCGCTGGGTTTACGGGAGCACGGCAGGGGCATGGGCGCGCACGGCGTGGGAGGCAACCTGGGGCTGGCCGTGACCCCGGTTTTTGCGGCGTCCCTGGCGCGTGCGCTGGGGGACTGGCGTTACGCTTACTTTATAATCGGAGTGTTACCGATTTTGCTTGCTTTGTTCATCGTGTTCCGGCTGCCGGGCGTGGGCGCGCGTGAAAACAGCCGCCCTGCTGAAGAGCCTTTGGCTGCTGCCCCGGACAACAACCGGCTTCAGGGAGGTTCGGTTTTGCTTCTTCCCCTGGTCCTGCTTTTTGCCATGGCGGTGTTCAACGGCATGGCCTACCGGGGACTGATGACCTTTCTGCCCTCTTACTTTGCTGAGAAGGTTCACGTAAACTGGCAGGTGCTTGATTTTTTATCGCGGGCCCCCGGCGATGACATGAGCGTTATCGTGGGCGGAGTGGTGACCACGTTTATCCTGCTGCTGGGCGTGCTCGGCCAGTACACCGGCGGACACCTGGCAGACCGGATGAAAAAAGAGAGGCTCTACTGCTGGATATTCTTTGTTACCGCGCCTATCCTGTTGAGCCTGGCGTTCCTTCACGGAACGGCCCTGGTGGCGGCAACCGGAGTGTTCGCCTTCCTGTACTTCGCCAACCAGCCGGTGGGAAACTCGACCCTGCCCAGGTATACCTCGCCCGCGGTTCGGGGGCTGGTATTCGGCCTGTTCTTCTTCGTGAACTTCGGAGCAGGATCGATCATGAGCTGGATCGCGGGCGAGACCGGAGAGAGGCTGAACCTTTCCTTTATCTTCTACATCTTTACAGCCTGCCTGCTCGCGGCCGGGCTGTTGGGGACCGTGCTGTCATTCCGCACCCGGAAGCTCGATTGAAGAGGCGGCGCTACCCCGACCGTTCCCATGCGAACGTTTGTCCGGCCGCGAGCAGAGGTTGTATTACCTGCAGCCTGGCCGTGGTCAAGGCAGCTTGAATACCCGCAGGATGCTGGAGCCCTTTCTCCACAGGTTCAGCCGCACGTAATCTCCGGAGTCGAGCTTGTCCACCGTCTTTTCAAAAGCCGCGGCGCTCTTTATGCCGGAGAAGTTGATCTTGTAAATCACGTCGCCCGGCTGGATGCCGTAGGCTGCACCCGGGCTTTGGGGAGACACATTGACCACCAGGGCTCCCTTTACATTGTCGGGTATGTTCATTTTCCTCCGGTCTTTGTCAGTGATGTCGCGGACGCCCACTCCCAGGATGTTATTGGCCGCGCCTTTGCCGCGGATTTCCAGGTTAGACATCTCCTTGCGGGTGGGAAGTTCTTCAAGCAAGACCCGGTCGGTTTTTCTCTGTCCGTTATGCAGCCAGGTGAGGCCGGCTTTCTTGCCCACCCCGAAGCTGGACACCCGGGCGGGAAGATCACTCGAGTCCTCGATCTTCTCTCCATCGAACTTGAGGATCACGTCTCCTACTTCGAGCCCCAGCTTGTCCGCCGGGCTTCCTACTACCACCTGGACAACGTGCGCTCCGTAAGGCTCGTCTATGCCTTTTTTGTCGGCCATCTCCCGGGTGACCGGCTCAATGGTGATGCCCAGCCAGCTCCGGGTGACCTTGCCCTTCTCCTTCAGTTGGGGAAGGATCATCTTCACCATGTTGATGGGGGTCGCAAAGCCGATGCCCACGTTTCCGCCGGTGGGGGAGATGATCAGGGTGTTTACTCCCACGACCTCCCCGCGGACGTTGATGAGGGGACCGCCGGAGTTGCCGGTGTTGATGGAGGCATCGGTCTGGATGAAGTCGTCATAGTTGCCGAGCCCCAGCCTGCGGCCCTTGGCCGACACCACCCCCACAGTAAAGGTATGAGGGAAGTTGAAGGGACTGCCGATGGCTGCCACCCAGTCTCCCACCCGGAGCTTGTCCGAGTTGCACAGGGGAAGCACGGGAAGACCCTCCCCCTCGATCTTGATCAAAGCGATGTCTACAGCCTTGTCTCCGCCGATCATCTCGGCGTCGTACTCCTTTTTGTGCTCCGTCCCCACCACCACCTTGATCTCCTCCGAGTCGGCGACCACGTGGTAGTTGGTCACGATGTAACCGTCAGGAGTCAGGATAAAACCGCTGCCCGCGCCCTGCTGCCGCTTTGGAGACTGTTCAAAAAAGAAAAAACCTCCCTGCACCTCCCGGCTGGTGTATACCGTGACCACCGCGGGCATGGCATTCTCTGCCAGCGGAGCAAAGGACAGTTTCATGTCAGGTCCGGTAAGCCCCGACCGGTCCCACTCGGGAGCCTCCTTCCAGAAGTGCTCGTCCCCCTGGCCGGCGCCCGCGGCAAAAAGCGAAATCAACGCGACAAGCATAATAATTTCAAATGTACTAACCCTGCTTAACATTCCCTTAATCCGGGTCATTTCACACTCTCCTTGTTTTGTTCACTGTTTTTTGGAGACCTCCAGAAACGCCATCCGAAGCTCGTAGAGTATGTTCTTTAAGAGCTTGTCCTCTTCCTGGTCCAGGTTGCCCTCGGTCTTCTTCTCCAGCATCTCCAAAAGGTCTATATGGTACCTGGCCATGGAAAGGTCCACTTGAAGCTGGTTGTCGGACGGGCTGGGAACAAGCCCGAGATGGATAAGCGCGGCGCTGTGCAAGGACAGCAGAAACGACGGAAAGTTGGCGGGCGGGACCTGTCCCCCGGTTTGGTCGGAGGGTCCCTTTTCTGACTCGCTTTTTTCCGCTTGGGCGGCAGAAGGACCTGTCGCTTCCTGAGGGCCGCTCTCTTCCTGACCAACGCCTTCAAAAGCGGTTGAGTCGGACGACTTGCCGCTCCCGGCGGCAGGGTCTTCACCCTCCGAAGACTTGTCTTTCTCTGAGGACTTTTCCTCGTCAGAACCTGTCCGCCGGTCAACAACCGAAAAGCCCTTGTCGGATTTCTCATCAGCCATGTCATAACCTCCCTGTCGAGATTATAAAATACTTTCCGGAAAAAAAGCACAAGAACGCCTGTCCATAAAAAATATGCACTTTTATTAAAATTTCAAGGGATGAGGGAAGTTCTCTGCCTTTCCTGCTTTTCCGAGTGCGTCTCTTATATATGGGAATGTTCCTCTGCGCTTCCACCGGAAAATTACTGCCTGCGGGTATCTCGCCGTAGCTTCTCGGGAACAGGAGAGAATCGTGCGTGCAACTGATAACGCGATCTTTGTGCGAGCGACGGAAGTCGCGACTAAAGTCGCTCGCACGCAGATTATAAATTTTAATGTGATCCGCCACTAGTGCTCTGTAGAATGCTTCTCGAAGAACAGGAAAGAATCGTGCGTGCGGCTTCAGCTTCTCAAAGAACAGAAGAGAATCGTGCGAGCGGCTGATAACGCGATTTTCGTCAGCTCTGTTTCCCTCTTTTCGAGTGACAAAGCACTATGTGACCTGCTTTGGCTTTGGCAGCGGCATCGGGATTGCCGGAGGGTCATGACATGATGGGGAGGCGTTCAGCCTGTGGCGTTGCCACCCACGCAGTTTCGGGTACGAAACTGCGTGGGCCACCCGGGAGGCAATGACCACCAAATATGCCGCACACCCATGGCTTCTCACCTTTCTTGACTTGCCGGTGGCGTCAAGTTATAGTCAGTAAAGGATGGATGACGAGCTTAGAAGCTTTTTGGAGAAGTTCGCCGAGATCGAGCGCCGGGTGAGAAAGCTTCTGGTTTATGAGCGGTCTTTGCATGACGAGGTTTCTTCGTTGCAGGGCCGTCTTTCCGAAGCGGTGGCTCTTGCGGAGTCGCTGGAGGATGAGTTGGAGTCGGAGCGGGCCTGTCGGCGGAAGGTGCAGGAGCGGGTGGATAATCTCATTCACTGGCTGGAAGGCATGGAAAAGGGCGCGGAGACGCTGGACGATGATGATTCCGGCGCGGACGCTTCCGGGTCCGGGGAAGGCCCGGAGAGCCGGGAGGTTAAGAGCAGTTGACAAAAGAACGCGAAGTCAGGATTTACGGCCAGGTTTATCGCATCAAGGGCGAAGACTCGGAACGGATGGAGCGGGTGGCCGATTACCTTGATCATACCATGCGAGAGCTTTTAGGAGACCCCGGCAGCGGACTTTCCGTTAAGGGAGCCATGCTGGCGGCCATGAACGTAACGGAGAGATGGTTCGAGAAAGAAAACGAGGAAAAAAGACTGGTACACGAGCTGAATCAAAGGGCGGACGAGATTTTGAATCTTCTGCCCGACCGGGAATAAAGGTCCCCTGCACTGCGCGTGATTAGGTAGCTCAATATTTCGAACCACTAATTTTTCAAAAAGGGAGCTGTCCCTGATCGTGGTGTGAACCTGGGGGAGGAGAACTCCAATCAGGATCCTGAAGCGGTTAAATGGCGCCCACCTGGTGAGACCGGGTTTGAAAAAAAGCTACCACACGGCAGAAGCGGGGGCATCATCCTGAAGGGAAGCAGGAAGAAAGTGGATGTACGGATCACAACGGTAGAGCTTATCGTAGCTGTTTTAATAAAAAGCCAGGGCGGCACCGTGGCGGAGGGATGTTTCCCTCCTGCAAAAACGAGAAAGCAGACGCCGCATCGTCTTTTTAAAGGCTCTCCGGAGATATCGGGGAAAAAGTCTCCGGCGAAAACAAACAACTTGATTTGCCTCAATTTACATTTAAAAGGCCCCCTTAATTTGTGATCCGCCCTTTTTGATACTTCTCCCTCTTTCCTTCTTCCCGGCGAAATCAGCACGGACCGGATTTCGTGATGGAGTTTCAAACCAAACAACAGATCAGAAAGCAGGTGATCGACAAGCGTCTTCGCCTCTCCACGGACGAGGTCCGGGAACGCAGCAGCAAGGTTATTGCCAATCTTACCGGAAGCGGCGTGCTTGAAGGGAGGAGTCTTTGCGCCCTGTACGCTGCCGCCAAGGGCGAGGTTGATACCCGGCCCTTGTTCGACCTTCTTCGGTCTGAAGGCAAGACCGTGGTGCTGCCCCGCGTCAGGGGAAAAGGCCCCGATATCGACTTTTACAGGGTCGAGGATTGGAACGTCCTCCAGCCTTCCAGGCTGGGCATTCCCGAGCCGCCCCCGGATAATGAGCCGGTGGACCCGGCAAGCTTCGACGTGGTTGTAGTCCCGGCAGTGGCCTTTGACAAAAACGGCGGAAGAGTGGGCTACGGCATGGGGTGCTATGACCGGGTCCTTTTCAAGACCGGAAGGGATTGTCCGCGCATCGGCATAGGATACGATTTTCAGCTTTTTTCCAAGGTGCCCATGCACGAGCATGACATTCCGCTTACCGGTGTGATAACCGAGAGTGAAACTATTTTCCCGGAAAACCGGGAGGCGGTTATTATATAAACGAAAGGGGAAAAAAGTGGAAATATTAATTGCTTTAATAGCCGGAATTATCGGAGTGGGTCTCGGCGCAGGAGGAATCTATACCTTTTTGAAAAAGTCTGGTGATCAGAAAATCATCAATGCCTCCGAGACCGCGGAAAAGATCAGGAAAGAAGCAGAAGATGAAAAGAAAAGGATAATAAAAGATGCCGAGCTCCAGGCCAAGGACTACCTTTACCAGGCCAAGCAGGAGTTCGAGCAGGAGTCCAAGAAGGCCTCCGAAGAGTACAAGGCCATGCAGCAGCGCCTTATCCATCGGGAAGAGAACCTGGACAAAAAGATCGACGTGCTCGACCGAAAAGAGCTCGAGATCCAGGAGAAGACCAAGAAGCTCCAGAACCAGGAGCAGGAGATCAAGAACCGTTCTGACAAGGTGCAGAAGCTGGAGGAGGACGCCAAGCGGGAGTTGGAGAGGGTGGCGGGCATGAGCGCCCAGGACGCCAAGAACCAGCTCATGGACTCCATGATATCCAAGGCCAAGCACGAAGCAGCCAAGCAGGTAAGACAGATCGAAGAGGAATGCAAGGATGAGGCTGAAAAGAACGCCAAGAAGATTCTGAGCCTGGCCATTGACAGGTATGCCGGAGAGTACGTGACCGAGCGGACCGTTACAGTGGTGACCCTGCCCAGCGACGAGATGAAAGGGAGGATCATCGGCAGGGAAGGCCGCAACATCCGCGCATTGGAAGCAGCCACCGGAGTGGACCTGATCGTGGACGATACCCCCGAGGCAGTGGTGCTCTCCAGCTTCAACCCGGTGCAGCGAGAGATCGCCAGCATCGCGCTCGAGAAGCTTATCCAGGACGGCCGCATCCATCCCGCCCGCATCGAAGAGGTTGTCAACAAGGCGGAAAAGGAGGTCATGGAGGGCATCCGGGAAGCCGGTCAGAAAGCGACCTTTGACCTGGGGGTCCACGGCATAAACCCCGAGCTTATCAAGCTGATCGGAAGGCTCAGCTACCGTACCAGCTATGGCCAGAATCAGTACGAGCACTCCATGGAGGTCGGATTTCTGTGCGGCATAATGGCTGCCGAGCTTAATATTAACGTCAAGAAAGCCAAGCGGGCCGGCCTGCTCCACGATATCGGCAAGGCAGTAGACCATGAAAAGGAAGGCCCTCACGCCCAGATAGGCGCGGAGCTGGCCAAGAAGTACGGCGAGTCCGCAGCAGTGGTACAGGCCGTCGGCGCCCACCACGACGATGAACCCGGCTCTGTGCTCGGCAACCTCATCCAGGCCGCGGACGCGCTATCCGGGGCCCGGCCCGGCGCCAGAAGAGAGGTGCTCGAGACCTACGTGAAGAGGCTCGAGGAACTCGAAAAGCTGGCCAACTCCTTCAAGGGGATCGAAAAAAGCTATGCGGTGCAAGCCGGCAGGGAAATCAGGATAATGGTCCAGAGCGACAAGGTGAACGACGACGAGGCCTTTGTGCTCTCCAAGGACATCGCCAAGAAGATAGAAGACGAGCTCACCTATCCCGGCCAGATAAAGGTCATGGTCATCAGGGAGACCCGGGCGGTGGATTACGCCAAGTAAAGCATCCGAGGACGGGGAGCACTACGCCGCCCCGCTGTTCGGATTAGAAAGGTCGGATACGTGAACATACTGTTTATCGGCGACGTGGTGGGAAAGCCCGGCCGCAGGGTGCTGACGCGCTTTCTGCCCGACATAATGGAGGAGCACGACGCCCACCTGGTCGTGGTAAACGCGGAGAACGCCGCGGGCGGCTTCGGAATGAGCGTCAGCATCCATGACCAGATGGTGGGAATGGGTGTGGACGTGCTCACCACCGGCAACCACGTCTGGGACCGACGCGAGTTCATAAAAGAGATAGACCAGTGCGAAAGGGTCATCCGACCCGCCAACTTCGCTCCCGGAGTGCCCGGCAAGGGATGGATCATAATCGAGACCGACTACGGCCCGGCTGCAGTGATAAACCTGGCAGGAAGGGTCTTCATGCAGCCGGTCGACTGCCCCTTCAGGAAAGCACAGGAGATCATCGAAGAGATAGACTCCGACGTAAAGGTCATATTAATCGACTTCCACGCTGAAGCCACCTCGGAGAAACAGGCAATGGCGAGGTTCCTCGATGGCAAGGCTGCCGCAGTGGCGGGCACTCATACCCACGTCCAGACAGCCGACGAGTCCGTCTTGCCGGCAGGCACCGCCTTTATATCTGACCTGGGAATGACCGGCCCATCCCAGTCCATCATCGGCGTCAAAACCGAGCCCATCATCGAGAAGTTCCTCCTCGGAATGCCCAAAAGGTTCGACACCGCAACAGGACCCGAACAAATAAACGGAGCAGTAGTCTACTGCGACCCCCAAACCGGAAAAGCAACCTCCATAACCAGGATCAATAAACACGTAAAAGAACAAACTTCATAAGCAGCATTGAAGAACCTGATTTTTCGCGAAAGGTTCCGGTTCCGAATCGACTCATCCTCACCATGACGCGCCCCGTTCCACGCCGAATCCCCCTATGAAAACGACTTATCTTCAAACCCGCCCCCAAAAGGCATGGCCCACATCTCTACTCTAAACAACTGAACCGGAAAAAAAACAGCCCCCAAGCTCTCACCGCCAAACCCCGCCCTCCCGAATCTTCAGGGCTGCGGCTTTGACTGCCCGGTATTATTTCCCTATAATGACGGGGATTTTTATAGTTGGAAGTTCAGTTGTACTTCAGGCTTTGCTTTTTATATAAAGTATGTAAAAGCAAGGAGGGCGGTTAATTGTTGGAAAGAAAGAAGGAAGTCCTTTTCGGCGTATTGTTGGGGCTTGCGTTTATAGTGATAACCGAGCCCCTGTTCGCCCAGGCTGGAGCAATGGAAGCCAATGGCGGAGAGATACCCTGGTGGTTCTGGCCGCTGGTTCTTTTCTTCTTCTGTTTCGTACTGGGCATCTTTGCAGTGCTTGCCGGTGTCGGCGGCGGGGTTCTTTACGTTCCGCTTGTCAGCGGCCTGTTTCCCTTCCACCTTGACTTTGTGAGGGGCGCTGGACTTTTGGTGGCGCTTTCCGGCGCGCTGGCAGCGGGTCCCGGGCTTTTGCGACGGAACCTGGCCAACCTGCGGCTTGCGCTTCCTCTGGCGGTGATAGCTTCGACCTGTTCGATCGTGGGGGCCTTTGTGGGACTGGCATTGCCCACCAACATTGTCCAGATACTCCTGGGAGCGACTATTATCTTTATCGCCGGGCTGTTGCTTTTTTCCAAGAACGTCGAGCGTCCGGAGGTCCCGGAGCAGGACGCACTTGGAAAGGCCCTGGGCATGTCCGGTCTTTGTTTCGAAGAGTCCACTTCAGAGATAGTGGACTGGAAAACCCACCGGACTCTTCCCGGCTTTCTGCTTTTCGTGGTCATCGGCCTGGTTGCCGGAATGTTCGGACTGGGAGCGGGCTGGGCTAACGTCCCGGTGATGAACCTGCTTATGGGCACTCCCTTGAAGATCGCGGTGGGAACCAGCAAGTTCCTGCTGTCCATCACCGATACTTCCGCGGCATGGATATACATGAACAAGGGATGCGTCATCCCCTTGATGGCGGTGCCGTCCATTGTAGGACTCATGCTGGGTTCCTTCATGGGCGTGCGCATCCTGGCCAAGGTCAAGCCCAAGGCAATCCGCTACATAGTTATCGGCGTGTTGATATTCGCCGGTGTCCGGGCCTTTTTAAAAGGCTTCGGCATTTAAACCGGGGGAGGTGTAATAATGTCTGAACCGAAAAAGAAGTATAACCGGAGCGACTGTGATGCCAGCAAGGAGCAAATCTTTTATGCCGACATCCTTTTCTATGGAGCATGGCTGGCTATTCTCATACTGGTCATCACTTTCGGTCTTTATGTAGGCAAGATATTGCCCCGTCACATCCCCTTGGAGGATGTGCCCCATTACTGGCATGAAAGAGCGGACAGTTGGCTCAATCCCTGGTACGTGATGAAAGAGCCGGTTAAGACCGCAAAAGGCGAACAAGGCGACAAAGCCGAAGCAGCTCCCCCCGGGGAAGTAGCTTTAGAGGACCTCTCCGAGGAAAAGCTCGTCGCAACCATGAAGCAGGAGATATCCGCCAAGGGCGAGACCGGCATTGACAAGAACGTGGCTGTGATGGAGACGGCAAAAGCGCTCGGTCTTGACGGGCATGAAGATGAGGTGCAACAGAAGCTGGAGAAGACCTTTGCCGGACTCAAGGAACAAGGGCTTTTAAATAAAATAAAACCCGGGTGTCCATCGGGCTGGGAGTGGACCTCCATGCTCGGCAAGGGCGATTATCTGAACTTTGTCGGAGTGGCCATCCTGGCGGGCATGACCATACTTTGTTTCCTGGTCGCGCTGGCGCCGGCATACCTGAAGCAAAAGGACTGGCCGTACTTTGCCGTGGTTATATTCGAGTGCGCGGTGCTCCTCCTGGCAGCTTCGGGCATACTCAAGGTAGGCCATTAATGCCCTGGGAAGGGGTTTTTGTCGTATCCAAGAAAAATGATCTTTAGTGCGAACGACTTCTGTCGCGACTAAAGTCGCTCGCATACTGGTGCTTTGTCAAATGCTTCTCGGGGAATAGAAAATGATCGTGCGAGCGGCTGATACCGCAATCTGCATTGGATCCGTTCCCCCCTTTTTCGAGTGACAAAGCTTTAGGCGTCATTTCAATCTTGACAGGACACTAATATAAATCCTCGAACCGTGGAGAAAGTACGAGTCATGTTTAAGTACAGGCTTATAGCGGCTACAGCGGCGGTGTTACTCACCGTCATCTTTCCTGCTTTTATGCCGGGCCGGGCCGAGATAAAGCTTACCGACGGGGTTTACATGGACGGCCACATCCGGCCGCGGGTCGAGCTTGACGACCGCGACTTTGACGGCTCTACCTCTTCCGACCACTACTCGACGCTCCGCACCCGCCTCGGGTTCCGGCTTGACCGGGTACTCCCCGACACCGTGTTCTACATCCTTATCGCGGATTCCCGCACCCTGGGCTATAACGACCCCTACCTGGAGGGTGAACCGGTGCCGCCCAACAAGCCGGACCAAAACCTGGGCATCTCCAAGGTCTGGCTGCGGCTTGACAACCTTTTGACGGAAGGCCTGTATCTGAAGGTCGGCCGCATGTCCAACGACCAGGGCAGGGCGAGGATCATGGGTCCCGGCAACTGGAGCTACGCCGGTCCGCGAACCTATGACGGCATCAAGGTCGGATACCACGGCAAAGGCTACGCCGTGAACTTATGGAGCCTCTACGGCATTCACGGCGACCGGCACTGGTACCCGGACCCGGACCGGTACCCCGATCACGTGGCTCCCGACGAGGACATTGATTACAAGTACGACCACACCTTGAACGGATTCGACCTGCATCTCTTCGAGGACCGGCTCCAACTGCTGGCTTTCCTGGACCTGGACCAGGCCCGGGTCGAGCAGGTTGGTGAGGATGAAGAAAACCCCGCTGCCGTGCGATACACCGTGGCCATGTACTTCCAGCAGGGGCCCGCCGATTGGATCGACAAAGGCGGAGCGCGCCTCGATCTCGACTGCGCCTACCAGTTCGGGACCGTGGGCACGTCAGCGGGAGAAGCAGACATATCCGCCTGGCTTTTTGCTGGAGAGGTGTCATACTCCGCGGGCGGCAGGTACAAGCCATGGATCGGACTGGGATGGGACGTAACCTCGGGCGACGGCGGAGCCAACCGACGCAAGGCCCATTACTTCTATGACTTCTATTACTCCAGGCACTCCTACCGCGGGCGCATGGACCTTTTTAAAAACCCCTACGGAATCGCCTCCCGGGGAATGCAGGATTACCTTGTGAGTACCGGGGTTGCTCCTGTAAAAAGCCTTCAGCTCCAAGCAGACATTCATTACTTTTGCACCGAGCAGCCCTACGTCTCCGTGGAGACCGGCGACGATGCGCACGAACTCGGCTACGAACTCGACCTGATGTTGAACTGGAACATCCGGGAAGGGGTAAAAGCCAAGGCAGCGTACATGACCTTCCTGCCAAGCGACGACTGGAAAGGAGAAGACGCCGACCCCGCAGGCTTCTCCTACATGGCTCTTGTCGCCTCCTTCTGAAGACTAGT
>CAYQTK010000120.1:0-12274 GCA_964420375.1 uncultured bacterium | reverse complement strand
AGGCGTCCACGCACTTGTTACACCCGATACACCTGGTCACGTCGGTTAATATGCCGATCATATGGGCCTGACCTCCTTGCCGTCCAGTGTGAGAGCCACTTGTTCACCGGCCCGGGAGGGGAACTTCCAGGCCAGCTCCACAGAAACCATCTTGATGGGATACACCGCGATGTGGGCGAGCTTGGTAAACGGCGCGCTTATTAAAAGGATGTTGCCCGAAAGGGTGTGGATAATCATGGAAGCCTCGTAGCTCATCGGGTTCCAGGGCTTGCTCGCTATAAAGCCGGACCCGAAGATAAAGAAAATCAGTAAAAGCAGGATGTAGTCCTGGGCCTTGGAAAGCGGCCGCGCCGTCCTGGAGAACGCCCGGCTTATGATGAGCCCGACAACCACCAGGATGGTGAGCAGGGTCAGGGTGTCGGCAACGTACTGCGGAATCGCCGGCCACCTGAGACCCAGCCCGTTCTTCCACAAGAGGATGTGGTCCAGCAAGAAAAGAGGGACCAGGATGACGCCCACGTGCATGAGAAAGCTCAAGAAGCCGTGGGCCTTGCGGTTACTGGTGAACAACCGCTTGACGGGCACCAGCCAGCTTAGCGCGCCCAGCAACATCTGCTTCCAGGGAAGCTTGCGGTCGTTGGCCCGCCGGTACGCGGACACAACGCCCCATATGGCCAGGAAAAGCTCCCGGCCAAGCCCCAGAAGGAAGATTACTATGGCCAGCCTGAACGCCGGCCCGCGTAAAAACAACAGCCACTCTTCCATGACCAAATCCCCCTTTACTTTTCTATCTGGATGGCCCGCAGCATCTGGTCGTGAAGCCCGGTCTTCTGCATGGGAAGCTCGTGGAACTGGATGAGCTCCTCCACCTGCTTCTTGCAGTTGGCACAGGGAGCGATAACATACTCCGCGCCCGTCTCCCGCATCTGGTCGGCCTTTTTCTTGCCCCCGATCATCATCCGGAACTTGTGAATCTCATCCAGGCTTACCGTTCCGCCGCCGCCGCCGCAGCAGTAGTTCTTTCGCCCGTTAGGGGTCATCTCCACGAAGTTCTTGCAAAAGCTCTTGATGATCTCCCGCGGCTGGCTCACTATCTTTCCGCTCCGGGCGATGTTGCACGGGTCGTGGTAGGTGATCCTCTCGTTCACCACGTCCGGCTTTAATTTCAGGTTGCCCTTTTGCAGTTGCTCGTGGGCGTACTCCATGCAGTTCACCACCGGCAGCTGTGGACCTTCGTTGTAGTTGGCCCCCAGCCACGCCGACCGGGTGGCGTGGCCGCACTCGCCCACGAACACCTTCCTGCCGCCGAGCTTCCGGACCTGCTCGTGCTGCATGCGCAATATCCGGCCCAGAACGTAGTCGCCGTAGAAGAGGCCGTAGTTGATGCCGTCATAATTATTGGTGCCAATGGTCCAGCTTCCGCCGGTGACGTGCATGACCGCGGCGTTGCCCATCAAGGTGTCAGCCTCCAGCATGTAGTCCGACACCGCGGGAAAGAACACGTACTCCGCGCCCTCCTGGTCCACCGGGAACTTGATGGGAATGCCGAACATCTCCTCCAACTCCTCCTCCAGGAACTCCAGGGTGTCGGTCAAAGCAGGCACCGGGATGGCTGAGGTGTTCCCGGTTGCACCGTCGATCTGCTCCCGGGTGGCCACCGCCAGTGCCTTGGGAACGATGCCGGCCTCTGCAAGGACCCACCTGCCCAGGTGGGTGACAAGACCGTGGTCAACACCCATGGGACAGAACAGGTAACATCGACGGCAAGCAGTACACCGGTAGTAGTCCTCTGCTAGCCGGTCAACGTCGTCCTCGGTAATGCCGCCCTGGCCGAATATCTTGGCACGAAGCCAACCGTTCAAAGTGAAGTGCCGACGGTATACGTCCAGCAAAAGATCAGAGCGATTGCAGGGAATGTCCCGCGACTCGCCGGTGACCTGGTACACCGAGCACTCGGTGGGACACCTGCCGCAGTGGGTGGTCACCTTGGACATCATGTCGATGGCGAACCGATAGTTCGAGTGCTGGAGTATGGCGGCAAACGCCTCTAAAAACCGCGATACCAGGTCCCCCTTCGGCTGGGAGTCAAGGTAGTAAAAGTACTTTTTCTGCTTCTCGATCTCCTTCGGAGCCGCCTTGATTTTCTCCTCCACCGCCTTTTGGGCTGTCTGTTGGTCCATGTCTTCTTACCCCCTCAAAAAATCGGTCTTATATCTATGCCGTTTGAATTGATCCTGTCAACATCCGGATACAAGCGCCCTCTCAAGAGTTTTCGTCGCTTACAAAAAACAATCCTTTTGTGCGAGCGGCTGATACCGCGACTTAACTCGCTCGCACGCAACTTATAGAATTTAATGTGATCCGCCACTAGCCTCCCAGCCCCGACTTCGATGCCGCGGACTCGCTGCCCGCTGGAAAAAGCACCGCGGAATGAACATTTACGTGGCCTTTCAAAACCGCCTGGAAAGCCGGGCAATGCCCTATGAGCATCACCAGGTCGCAGCCCGCGCTGTTTATGCTCTCTGCCTGGACCACAGGCTTACAAGGCATGTCTTCCCCCATGCCCTGCGCAGTGCCGCCGGAGCAGCGGGCCGGGCAGGCCAGCATGCAGATTTCCACCTTGTCACCAAGCTGCTCGCTGAGCTGGCCGGCATAACCGCTGAGCTCGGTGCAGTAAACCAGGCCCACCAGCCGGTAGCCCTCTGCATGCGCTATATCACCGAACTCCTCTACCCTGCCCAGCACGGAAAAATCCGTCTTCGCAACCAGCGATTCCCCGACCACGCCTTCTGCCGACCTCTGAGCGTCCGTCCATCTTTTGCAACCGCGAAAGCCCCCGCAGCTCTCCGGTGCCGTTCCGACCGGCTCGGAAAGGATGCCGGCAGGGGCCGTGTCCTTTTTATCTCCGTTCGCCCCGTAATAGCCGAACCAGGGGTGGAGCTCTTCCCTGACAAGGGCGGAGAGAACCTCTTGGGCTTCGCCGGCTACGTTGCTGATGACCTTGATGCCGTAGTCGCTCAAGAGCTTGTTGATGTGAGGAGAAATACCGCCGCAGACGATGATGTCGATCTCCAGGTCGAGAAGCAGCTCCAGCCAACGGTATTCGTCCATCTCCTCGGTGGATACCGAGCGGCGAAAGGATATCCCGCCGCCCCGAACACCGGCAACCAGCATGGTCACCGAGTACATGCAACGGGGAGCAACACGGGTGCCGAAAAGAGGTATGGCGCATATGTAGTCTTGTTTCATCCGAGGATATAAATAGCACATCCCGTGCCGAAGACCGCAATATCCGGGACCGGTGGTCCGCGACATTGGCTTTGAACTCTAATAACATGACAAATCAGTCAGTTATGGAAAGCGTTTCCAGCCATTTAAAATGAAGACGCCCGGGTTTTTACTTGCCGCCTTTACATTGTTAATGTTGCTTGATCGCAATTTTCGTAGCATTGTTTGCAATATCGCAAACGGCAGGCAGCAAAGTAAATTTGTATCCCGAAATGAATGGCGCGGCACAGAAAATTTTCCGTTTGTTCTTGACAGGCTGTTGCAAATAGGCAATAATACTTTAAGGGCTAAGAAACTGCAACGAAACTTTGCAAATATACATCTTTCCGGGAGGGACAATGAGTAAGGCAGTGGAAGGAAGGCACTTGGCCAGGGAGTTCAGCGACCTTATCTTCGACAGCATCCACGAGGGAGTGTTCACCACTGACGAGGACTGCCGGATCACCTCGTTTAACCGTGCGGCGGAGACCATCACCGGCTTCCACCGGCAGGAGGCCATCGGCCAGTATTGCTTCGACGTTTTTCGCACCGACCTCTGCCATACCAAGTGCGCGCTCCGTTACAGCCTGGAGAGCGGCATGCCGGTATCCAACGTCCGGGTCAACATCATGAACCGCGACGGCGTCAAGGTCCCCATCAGCGTCAGCACTTCCGTACTTTACAACCATGATGGCGAGTCTTTGGGCGCGGTGGAGATATTCCGCGACATGTCCGCTTTGGAGGACCTCAAAAAGCAGCTTCACGAGGCCGACTCCTTCGAGAAGATGGTCAGCCGCAACCGGGAGATGCAGGAGATATTCAACCTGATACCCGACGTGGCCGAGTCCGACTGCAACGTGCTTATACAAGGGCCTTCCGGCTCTGGCAAGGAGTTGCTCGCCCGGGCCATTCACAAGCTGAGTTCGAGGCGCGACCGTCCCTATATTCGCGTCAACTGCGCTGCCCTGCCCGAGCCGCTTCTCGAATCCGAGCTTTTCGGCTACACCAAGGGCGCGTTCACCGACGCCAAGCGCGACAAGCCGGGCAGGTTCGTGGTCGCCGACCGCGGCTCGCTGTTGCTGGACGAGATCGGGGACATGCCCTTGTCGTTGCAGGCCAAGCTTCTCCGGGTGTTGCAGGACGGCGAGATCCAGCCTTTGGGCTCGACCAAGACCATCCACGTGGACGTGCGGGTGGTTGCATCCACCCACCACAACATAAAGGAGATGGTCCGCGAAGGGACCTTCCGGGAGGACCTGTTCTACAGGCTCAAGGTCATAAACATCGAGATTCCGCCGTTGCGCAGGCGCAAGGAGGACATTCCCCTTCTCGTCGAGCACTTCATCAACACCTTTAACCAGCGACAGGCAAAGAACATCAAGGGGGTCTCCGAAGAGGTCCTCGAACACCTCATGAGCTATGATTTTCCCGGAAACGTAAGGGAGCTCGAGAACGCCATCGAGCACGCTTTCGTGCTGTGCAAGAGTGACCTGGTCCGGTTGAATCATCTCCCCCCGGACATGCGGGAGGTCGACACCAGGGAAAATGACCGCGGGTCCTCACCGTCCCAAAACCCCATCGAACACGCCGAAGCAAAAACCATAAAGGAGCTGCTGGAGAAGAACAGTTGGGACAAGGGAAAAGTGGCCGACATCCTCGGCATGCACCGGACCACCCTGTGGAGAAAAATGAAAAAGCTCGGCATATCAAGCGATTGAAAATTCCTGCCGGTTTAAGAGCAAGTGTTTGTGGTCCGGTGTTGTCAAGATCTCACTGACGAATAACGTCGCATAGCGTGCTAGCGACTGATACCGCGACTTCCGTCGCTCGCACAAAAATGACTGCTTTTTGTAAGCGACATAAACAATTGTGAACAAACACTGGTACTTCGACCGCGCCTTTATGTCGGGTCGCAGGTCAAATCTGGCGGCTATAGTGATTGGTTGAAATTAATCAACCCGACATTAGCTGGCGGTCAAAGCACTAGTGTCTGTCAAGCGTTTTTCGTCGTTTCCAAGAGAGATCTTTTTCGTGCGAGCGACTTCAGTCGCGACTAAAAGTCGCTCGCACACTATGCGTCATTATAAGCTTTGACAAGACACCAGTGCTTGTTCACAATTGTTTTTGTAAGTGACAAAAACAAATGTGAACAACTAGTACACCGCCAAATGTTAACTGACGGATGCCAATTCGTAATGCGGCCTCCCAGGCAGCAGAATTTGCCGGCATTAATGCTTGCGTTACATCCGTCAAATAGGACCTGTCGCTGCGCTAGGCGTCTCGACTCGGGAAAACCAAGCCCCCCAAAGCTCAGTAATACACCGTCTCCGGGGCCTTTCTCTCCAGCCAGCCGAAAACCGCCTTTATAAAGCGTATGATGAAAACCCAGTAGATGATGAGCCATAAGGGCATGCCCAGGAAAACCGGGTTCTGATAGTTATACAGCCCGCCGCCGATGAGAAGTGCCTCGTAAAAGGGGCCCAGAACGAGAACGAGCAGCATGAGCTTCCTCTCTTTGTCGGTGGGTGGAGCAAGCAGAAGCCGGAGTGCAAGAATAGAGGCAAAGAGAGCGCCGGGAAGCCATGGCTCGGCAGCATGGTTGTATACTATCACCCGGTAAAGAACAACCACTACTACATCGAGCACAAATGGCTTATTCAAAAGCCGCGAGTCCTTGTCCTCTGTAAACGCGCTGTAGCGCAGGAGTCTGCGTAAAAATAGAAATGCCAGGCCCCAGAAGATGACCATCCATACAGGGATGGGAACCGGCAAAACAGTGTCCGGAGTGTAAGAGTAGACCCCCCTCCACATGGACATGACGTCGTTGCCGCCGCCGGCAATCACGCCTATAACAAAGTAGATGACGTCGCCTCTCTGATATAAAAGAGCAAACCGGAGAGCGATCAGAACGCCGATAAAGATTGACATGTAAGGGGTGTTCTTGCCGTAAAAGAAAACCATGGCAGCCACGGCAAGAAGAACCAGTGCCTCGAGAAAAAGGTCCCCGAAGCTCGATGTATACGGACGGGCGTGTTCCCTTTTCATTGGCCTTCCCTTTAAGCTACTCCTTGCTTTCCGGCTTCAAGGCCTCGCAGGAGGGAACGCCTCCCAAAGATGACGCCTCGGTGACAGCACGGTTTATGGAAAGAGCCACTGTGTACGCGGCCATTGCTCCCAGCCGGTTTACGTCCAGGGGCCTGTCTCCGGTGGAAAAGGCGAACACCAGGTCGCCGTCGAACACGGAGTGGGCGGGAGCAAGTACTCGTCCCATTCCCGCAGACGCCATTCTGGCCAGCTTGGCCGCCCCAGCCTTGTCGAGGACCGCGTCAGTGGCCACTGCCACCAGGTTGGTGTTCTCGCCCGCGGCTATGTCCGGAGCAGCGCCTTCCCGAAGGAACTTCTCGGTGTTTACGAAACCGCCGCTTGCAGGGTCCCGCGTGCCCGCCAGCACTGCGCCGGTTTCCATGTCAAGCACGTCGCCAAGGTTGTTGACCACGGCCAGAGCGCCCACGGTGACGCCCTCGGAAGAACGGAGCGAAGCGGAACCCACTCCCCCCTTTACAGCGTTCTCCATTCCCAGGACCTTGCCCACGGTCGCGCCGGTGCCCGCGCCCACGCTGCCCATCTCAACCGGCTCGGAAGACGCGGACTCTGTCGCGCTGTAGCCGAAAGAGGCGTCCGGACGCACGTCCGCGCTGATGAAGGAAAGATCGAAGAGAATGGCCGCGGGCACAATGGGCACCAGGGCCGCCCGCGCCATGTAGCCGATGCCCTGCTCAGCCAGCCGGTTCATGACACCGTCGGCAGCGGCAAGGCCGAAAGCGCTACCGCCGGAGAGGCACAGGCCGTGGCACCGTTGGGTCACGTGAAGAGGATCGAGAACACCCAGCTCGCGGCTGCCGGTGGCCAGGCCCCGCACGTCAACAGCGCCCGCAGCGCCGGACTCGAACACGAGGACCGTGGTCCCGGTGCCGTTAGTATAATCGGATACCTGCCCCGCCTTGACTCCGGGAACGTCGGTTATGCTGTCACCAAAAGACATCTTTCGCTCCTGATTTCGGCCGCGACGGAAAATAAAAACCGAAAATTTCGATCATCTTTTTCAAAGCGGCCGGAAATAATAAAGATTGGCAGTAGCATAAACCTTTGACAGCCGGGTTGCAACACTCAAAGCAAGGCCAGCCGGTGTAAGACTTATTTGGTGGTCATTGCCCCCAGGGTGGCCCACGCTGTTTCGTCCTCGAAACTGCGTGGGCTGCCGCTCCCTTCTCTTTTCAATCCACCCTTCGCTCTTGCTCCTGTTTTCCTCCTGATGATCTTGGATACTATCAGAACAGCATCCAGAAGAGCAGGCCGGAGCAACAGCCACCAAATATGTCGCAGGCCCAAGGCGAGGCAAAAAGTTGACACTTCCGCACATGTTTGCTACTCTTCTTTTCTGGAGTAAGGAAATCCATGACTCCTCTGCCCAGGTAGCTCAGTCGGTAGAGCACCTGACTGAAAATCAGGGTGTCGGTGGTTCAATTCCGCCCCTGGGCACCATGTGTTTCCGACGGCTCCCGGAATCTTGCCTGAATCCCACTGTTTCTGATGCCTTAACGCATACAGCATTTTACAGAGCAGTAGTGGCGGATCACATGAAAATATATAAACTGCGTGCGAGCGACTTTAGTCGCGACTTCCTTCGCACGCACGAAGATCGCGGTTAAAGCCGCTTGCACTTGCGTCCTGAAAGCTCTGATGAACCCTGGCTGGGGGAGGTCCAGCCCGCTAACCCGGCAGCTTATGTGTTCACCTGACAAGTTACCCCCTCCGTGCGGGCGGCTGATCCGGAACCTTCCGTGTCTTGCTGGCCGCTGTTTGACTATAAAAACTCCCCTTATTATATTCAAGATACAGGGAGATTAACATGGGTTTTATTGACACATTGAAAGGCGTGTTTGGAAAGGGGGAGGCAGTGGCTGCGACCCTTCCCGGTCGCAATGATCCTTGCTGGTGCAACAGCGGCAAGAAGTACAAACATTGCCACCTGGAGTCGGACCAGAAAAGACGCTCTGCCGCCGTGGCAAAGAACGCCTGCAAGACGCCCGCCTGAAAGCGGTAGAGAGGGGACGAGTTTCGTTCCCGGTTTTTTCGAAGCTTTTTGCATTCGAGTTCCGGCGCGGCAAACTTGAGGCCGAGAAATAAGTTTACAGAAAGTGTAAGCTTGTTTTGTGGAAATTAAAGCAGCTTGTACTCATGGAGAACGGTAATGAGCAGTGAAGGAAACTCCGATCACGATGATATCTCCATAACCATAAATCCGGTAGGCGTGATAAAAAGCGAAGTAAAGGAGCCCATGCTTAAGGCTGACGACACCAACATCAGCATGGAGGGCGACCTGGAACGGATGAAGCAACGCTCTCGCGCTCGCCACGAAAGGGTCTCCGAGGTCGTAATCAATTCCGATCTCGAGGGGATTCTCGACGGGATCGAGGGTTACTCCCACCTTAACATCCTTTACTGGGCACACCGCACTCCGGAAGTTAGCCGCAGCATCAAAAAGGTCCATCCCATGGGCAGAAAGGACAATCCCTTGACAGGGGTATTTGCAACCTGCAGTCCGGCGCGGCCCAACCCGGTTCTGTTGACCTCGGTCAGGCTTTTAAAAAGGGAGGGAAACGCGCTCTTCGTGCAGGGACTTGATGCAGTAGACGGAAGTCCGGTCATTGACGTGAAGCCTTACGTGCCCACCTACCAGATAAAAGAAGAGATAAAAGTCCCCTGGTGGATGGAAAGGATATTCAAGAAGATCGCTGAATCAGGCGAACTCCGTCCTAAGGGGAGGAATCAGTGAACAGGATTTTCTCAAGCGCTTTCTCGACCCCGTCGAGTGCCGGGCAGGGGGGCAGCTCCAGGAAAGAGCGTGCGTTGGCGTCGAAAGCTCGGATGGTGTCGTCTTCCGGCAGGGAGCCGATGATTTTCAGGCCGGCGTTTTTTTTAACGGTCACGAGCTCGGTGTCGTCGCGCACCCGGTTTATAAGGAGGGCGGCCCTGTCCTGGCCGGCCAGTCTGCCTGCCACACCTGCTATGGTCTCGGCCACTGCCAGTCCTTTTGCAGAGGTGTCGGAGACCAGGAGCAGGTAATCCACCGAGCTCATCACCTTCCGGTTTATCTGCTCGATGCCGGCTTCCGCGTCGATCACGGTGGCCTGAAAGCTTTCCGCCAGGACCTCGAGCGCGCTGCGGAGGAGGGTGTTGACCGAGCAGTAACAGCCCGCCTCCTCCGGCCTTCCGATTGACAGGAAGGCCAGCTTGCCGGACTCGGTCATGGACTCGGTCAAAAGGTACTCGAGGGACATGGCCAGGTCTTTTTTGTCGCTTTGCTTCTTTTTTATCTGGCGTATGGTCTCGTCCCGCACCTGGTTTATAGAGCGCTTAATATCCACTGACAGCGCCATGGAGAGCCCGCCTGCCGGGTCGGCGTCCACCGCGAGCGTGCGGAGCTGTTTATTCCCGGAGAGCAGCAGGGAGAGCATAGCGGAGACCGTGGTCTTGCCCACCCCGCCTTTTCCGCAGACGGCGATCGTCATGCGCTTCAAACGCTTCCCTCCTTGAGCTTGCGCCGGATCATCTTGAGCTCGGTCACGGTGTCGCACACGTCCTGGTACTCGCAGGTGTCGCAGTCCCAGCTCATCTCTTCGTTCATTCGGATCAGGGCCGCGGCAATGCGCGCTGACTCTTCCGCCACAGGCATAAGCTCCTCTGTCTCTTCCTTGCTCGAGGTTATGTACAGGATTGTCACCCGGCTTACGAACTCGAGCTCGCGCAGCTCGTCCACCAGAGCCCATCCCAGGTGTGCCAGGGAGAAGCCTTTTTGATGCGCATCTTTGCTGATCCGGGCCCATATGCTCTGCCTGGAAGGCAGGATGCGGGCCATGTATCCTTCCAGCCTGGTCTGGTACACGGTTTCTTTCAAGTCCTGGTAGCACTCGTACTCTTCATCAAAGCTTCCGGAGACCATGATCACCTGACCGAAGGGCGCACTCTTTTCCTTCATCTCGGGGATATCAGTTCCCAGCAGGAGCACCCGGTCTTCTTGAAAGAGAGGTGTTTGAGTCCATAAAAGGAAGCCCAGCGATCCTCGGGCGGGGTTGCCCATTTCGACGGCTACGTCCTCTTCCAGCACCAGGCTGGACTGGAGCGGCCAGTCATAGTTCTCGGGCAGGGACGTAAGGCGGTCGCTTTTCGAGTTTATAAAGCTTTTGACAACGTCGGCCTGGTTATCGAAGAGTCCCATCTTACTCTGCGTCGCCGAGGAGTGCCGCGCCAATAGCTGCTGCCAGTTGGGGGTCGAAGGGGAACTTTTGCGGATCTTTGCCCAGTCTTTTTGCGACCACGGCTGTTACGGATGACAGGCGGGAGACTCCTCCGGTAAGTGAGTACTCGCCCGCCTGATCAAACCTTCTGCCTTGCGCCGCCACCATCTTGGCCACTGCCGCGGCTACTCCGGCGATGATGTCGCTGACCTTTTCGCCGTTGTTAAGATGGGTGATGACCTCGCTCTCGGCGAACACGCCGCACTGGCTTCCGATCTCGACCGGCGACTCGGCGCGGGAAGCAGTCTCGTCAATGCTGTCCATGCCAAGGTTCAGCTTGTTGCTCATGACCTCGAGAAATCGGCCGGAGCCGGAGGCGCACTTATCGTTTCTCATGAAGTTTTTAACGTCGCCTTCCTCGTCCAGGAGTATGGAGGTTATGCTCTGGCCTCCCACGTCGATCACCAGCCGGATGTCGGGCAGGTAGTAGCCCGCGGCAACTCCCACGCAGTTGATGTCGTCCTCTACAAAGTCGGAGTCGGTTAAAAGGTCCGAGCCTTTGCCGGTGGCCACCAGCGCGTCCACCCGGTCCCTGGAAAGGCCGGCGTCCTTGATGACCCCCTCAATCAGCCCTGCCGTCTCTTGCGCTATGGTGCCGGTGGTGGGGATGATCCTTGATGCCATAAGCTCGTCATCGTCGAGCACCACCGCCTTGCAAAAGAGGCTTCCCATGTCTACGCCTACACAGATCATTCAACTCTCCCCGGACCGTTGCGCGAATATGGCCGCTCCATAAGCCCCCATGATCTGGGGGTCTATGCCGGGCTCTTGAATCTTTATCTTGAGTATCTTCTCGATCTCTTTTTTAACAGCCACGTTCTTGGCCACTCCGCCGGTGATCATGTACTCCTTTTCCGGGTCGACCCGGCGCGCCAGCGCCACCACCCGCTCTGCCATGGCCCGGTTGATGCCTGCGGCCACGTCCACCCGGTCCACCCCGCGCTGGAGGTAGTGGATGACCTCGGTCTCGACGTATATGGTGCACCGGTTGCTCATCTCGACCGGCTTTTTCGAGGACAGCGACATGGGCCCGATCTCCTCGAGAGGGACTGCCAGGGTCCGGCTCATGACCTCGAGGAAGTGGCCGGTGCCCGCCGCGCACTTGTCGTTCATTACGAAGTTGTCGAGCTTGCCTTTTTTGTCGACCTTGATGACCTTGGCGTCCTGGCCCCCGATGTCGATTATGGTCCGGACCTTGGGCTTGTGCGCATAAGCGCCCAGGCCGTGACAGGATATCTCCGAGTAGTTATCCCCTGCCAGGCCCTCCTCCTGGATCCGCTCCCTGCCGTAACCAGTGCTGACCACGTAACCCAGGTCGGCCCACGACAGGCCCTGCTTGTCGAGCAACCTGCCCATAACCGTCCTGGCCGAATCAACCGGGTCGGGAAGAACGGACATGATCTCCGAGCCGACTATCCTGCCGTTTTCCGTCACTACCGCCTCCGCGGTAAGCGAGCCTATGTCAATACCTGCGAAATACAACGCCTACACCTCTTTCCAAGGTTCTCCGCCTGACTGCAGACATATACCGACAATGTTTCGTGCAAGCGACTTCAGTCGCGATTATTGAGCTCTGAAAGAACGTGCGAGCGACTTCAGTCGCGATTATTGAGCTCTGAAAAAATGTGCGAGCGACTTCAGTCGCGATT
>CAYQTK010000119.1:0-12330 GCA_964420375.1 uncultured bacterium | reverse complement strand
ACTAGTGCTTTGTCACAATTGTTTCTGTCGCTTACAAAAAGCAGTTCTTTTGTGCGAGCGGCTGATACCGCGATTTTCGTCGCTCGCAATAAAATTATTTTTCTTGGAGACGACAAAAAACGCTTGACAGGCCACCGGTTGATTTCACGTGCCGCGCTCCTGGCCGAAATGACTTTTTACGAGGGCATCAAACCTCTTGGGAAATAAATCGCGGATCATTGGCGTTTCTTGTCAGGAGATTGACCGGCGGCCGGGTTGATTTGAAATACCGGTCTTTGGCATAAATAATGTTGAAAATAGCCGCCGGCCAGGCGGGTTTACAGAGGAGGTTTTCATGGCAGGCGAGAACTTATGGGGAGAGATACCGCGTTTAAAGGACATCGAGACGCCCCGGCAGATACTTAAAGACCAGGCGGACTACTTGCGGCAGGCCACTGAAGGCGTTTTGGAGGCCCATCTGATCGAGAGATGGAAGGGAACCAGCCAGGACGGAGTTGGAGAAGACAAGCACAACGACGACCTCAAAGAACTCCACATCGACCTTTGCATCAAGTCGCCGCAACTCGACGGACACTTTGTCAACGTGATCCGCTTACACCACGCCATGCAGATTTACCCCCTTACCATGGTCAACTTCCTGATCTATCCTTTCGAGTACATAACAATAAACAACGCGGACGAGTTCAAGCAACACCTCAGGCGCATCCTCAACTCGGATGAGCTCCAGAACGAAATAAAAGAGATGATCATCAAGGCCAAGCTGGTGGAGTAGCAACATGGATCAAGTCCTGTAGTACCCCCGCTCCCTTCAAGCTCTTCATTCTTCAAATGACGGCTCATTCTAACTACTCGGCCTCAGTCCCGATGATATGGCCCTCCGTCGAGGATGGTGAAGGCGCGGTAGATTTGTTCGGCTAGTATCGCCCTGACCAGTTCGTGAGGAAAGGTGAGCTTGGAGAGGGCCACGGTTTCGTGGCTCTGTGATATGAGCGAGTGGTGAACGCCTTCGGCTCCGCCGATCACGAAGCAGAGGTCTTGACCTTGGTCCCTTATTTCACCGAGTCGGCGGGCGAACTCCCGGGAGTCCATCTCGCGGCCCTTCTCCCCTAAAACCGCCAGGAGGGCGCCTTTGGGGATGCGGCTGCGAATTCGTTCCGCCTCTGCCGCCAAGAGCCCTTCAGTGGAACCCGCGGAAGGGGATGAGACCTCGATCCAGCGGACCTTCAGAGCCCGCGGCAGCCGCCGCTCATATTCCTCCACAATCTCCCGCACCGGCAGGCTCTTCAGTTTTCCCACCGCGATTATTGTGATCCGCATCTTAAAACATCCTCGCAAAGCTCCGAAAACGGCATGCACCTCCGGATTATACAACCTCTCGCTCTCCTGCCAAAGCCCGAGGGCCGCGCGTTTGTGTTTTGTCAACGGCGGGCCTTCTATTATCATGGAACCATTGCCGCGGAGGTTCTTGTAATGGAGTTGAAAAAGAAGCGGCTCGTGGTTTTCGGACTGGTCTTGTGCCTGTGCTCGCCGGTCTCCGGCGGTTTCATGCAAGGGGAGCATTACAGCCTCGAACAGGTGTATGCCGCCATTTGGTCGCTTGAGTCCCTGGCCCCGGAGCTTGTAAAGGTGTATAAGTTCGGCGAGAGCGTGGAGGGCCGGCCTCTTTTAGCCGTCCGCATCGCGCTGCCCGGCGATAAAAAGCGCGGCGAAGCTCTCCTGACCTCGAGCATCCATGCTAATGAATGGACATCCGCCCGGGTGGCACTGGCAATAGCCGAGCGCTTGATTCACGGTCGAGGCAATGACGGATGGATAGACTCCCTGCTCAGCAGGATGGACTTTTACTTTCTGCCGCTTATAAACCCTGATGGCTATTACCGGGCGGACCTCCACCTTGACTGGGGATACACCCGCGCACGCGACAACGCGCGCCACGTGGACTTAAACCGCAACTGGCCGTATCCGCAAGGCGTCAAGGTCCGTGACTTCCGCGCCGGCAGCGACTTTATGTGGTCCCCTCACTACTGGGGACCGGAACCATTCTCCGAGCCGGAAACCAGGGCGGTGGAGAAGTTCATCGGGAATCACGAGTTCTTCACCGCGGTCAATATCCACACCACCGGCGGGCACTTCACCTTCCCCTGGTCCTTTAAAGAAGAGAACACCCCGCATCACGACGTTTTTCTTGCCATGGGAGAATCGCTTAACGAGCACCAGAAGATGTGCAAGTACCGCGTCCGCCAGTCTTACGAGTGGTACCAGATCGTTGGCGCGCTCAACGACTGGTTATATGGCCGTCACGGAGTTCTCAGCGTCACCGTGGAAGTGGCCAGGATAGAAACAAAGGACATCCATCCCCTGCGCGTTATGAACCCCTTCTGGTGGTACAACCCCGAAGACGTCCAGCCATGGATCGAAAACGATTGCGACGCCATCCTCCACGCCATTGAAACCGCCTGCAAAAAAACGGACTGCCGGCCAGTCAGGCCCCGCCAAATGAACTGGGCCACCGGAGCGCCAAGTGACGTAAAATAGTCAAAAAGCGTTTGTCATTTTGGGAGATACATGCTAATTTATGTAATTTAACCAATACACACGCCGGACCGTCGTTCCCGGGTGCCGGTTTTCCGGTGGGGACGAGCAAGCGGCCGGCGGAGGACAAAACCCGAACAGGAGGAATTTTAATGGCGGTAGTAACCATGAAGCAGCTTTTGGAAGCTGGTGTCCATTTCGGCCACCAGACCAAAAGGTGGAACCCGAAGATGAAGCCCTACATCTACGGGGCGAGGAACGGCATCTACATTGTGGACCTGCAGAAGACGGTGAAGGTTTTCAAAACGGCCTACCAGTTCATCGTGGACACGGTGGCCCGTGGCGAGGAGATCGTCTTTGTGGGGACCAAGCGCCAGGCAGCGGACGCCATCCAGGAGGAGGCCGAGCGTTGCAGCATGCACTTCGTCAACAGCCGGTGGCTGGGCGGCACTTTGACCAACTTCAAGACCATCCAGGGGTCCATCGAAAGGCTGCGGCGCATCGAGGAGATGGCTGCTGACGGCAAGCTTGACAAGCTTCCCAAGAAAGACGTTCTCACCATCCAGCGGGTTTACACCAAGCTGGAGAAGAACCTGGGCGGCATCAAGAACATCAACCGTGTGCCGGGCGCCTTGTTCGTTATCGACCCGCAGCGGGAACGGATCGCGGTGGCGGAAGCCAACAAGCTGGGCATACCGGTGGTGGCGGTTGTGGACACCAACTGCGATCCCGACCCCATCGACTACGTGATCCCCGGGAACGACGACGCCATCCGGGCCATACGGCTTTTCACCAGCAAGATCGCTGACGCCTGCCTCGAAGGCAAAGAGATGCACCAGAAGTTGCTGCGCACCGAGCCGGAAAGCATGGAAGCGGCCATGATCGCCGGATCGCAGGAAGGCGAAGAGGAAAAAGCCCCGGTAGTGGAGCACATCTCGGACCTGATAAGCCAGGAGATGGGCGAAGAAGGGGAAGAAGCAGCAGGGGAAGAGGTCTCCATGGACCAGGACTCTGGTTTGGAACCCGAGGAAGAAGCCGGGCAAGAGTCACCTGATGCTGAAGAAGAAGACTGACAGCTTCAGGTCCACTTTATAACTATCATAGCCTTATGATCCCAGGATATGGGCAGGAGGAGAGAAGTTGGCCATCACAGCGGACATGGTAAAGAAGTTGCGGGAAAAGACGGGCGCGGGCATGATGGACTGCAAGCGCGCCCTGGAAGAGACCGGCGGCGATCTCGAGCAGTCGGTGAACATACTTCGGACCAAGGGACAGGCCACGTCTGACAAGCGTGCGGGCAAGGCCGCCAAGGAAGGACTGATAGGAACTTATGTCCACCGGCCCGGCGGCAAGATCGGGGTCATGGTCGAGGTCGATTGCGAGACCGACTTTGTGGCCCGCACCGCGGAGTTCGAGGCCTTTGCCCGGGACGTGGCCATGCATATAGCCGCGTCCAATCCTTCCTACCTTTCGAGGGAGGAAGTTTCTGAAGAGGCTTTAAACCGGGAGCGGGAGATATTCCGGCAACAGGCCCTGGACGCGGGCAAGCCGGAAAAAGTGATCGACAAGATCGTGGAGGGCAAGCTGGAAAAGTTCTTCAGCGAAAACTGCCTGCTCGAGCAGCAGTTTGTAAAGGACCAGGACAAGACCATCAACGACATTTTGAACGACATGATCGGCAAGACCGGCGAGAAGATGGTCATCCGGCGTTTTGCGCGCTTCCAGGTGGGCGAGTTCTCCGAAGAAGAGGAACAAGAGTGACGGAGGAACCAGCATATAAGCGGATCGTTCTGAAACTCTCGGGCGAGGCTTTTCAGGGCAAACAGGAGTTCGGTATCGACCTTCCCACCCTGACGCGCTTCGCCGAAGACATATGCCAGGTTCTGAAGCTGGGCGTGGAAATCGCCATCGTGGTGGGCGCGGGAAACTTCTTCCGGGGGGTGCCCGCCAGCAAGCAGGGGCTTGACCGGGTGACCGCGGACTACATGGGAATGCTGGCCACCATCCTCAACTCGGTGGCCCTCCAGGACAGCATTGAAAAGCAGGGCTTCTCCTGCCGGGTGCTCTCCCCCATAGAGGTGCCCCAGATTTGCGAGCCATACATCAGGAGGCGGGCCATCCGTCACCTGGAAAAAGAAAGGGCTGTGGTGTTTGCCGCAGGCACCGGAAACCCCTACTTCAGCACCGACATGGCGGCAGCGCTCCGGGCGGTCGAGATAGGTGCGGAAGCCATCTTCAAGGCCACCAAGGTGGAGGGTGTGTTCGACTCCGACCCGGTGATAAACCCGCAAGCGAGCAGGTTCGACGAGCTGACCCACATGGAGGTCATCTCCAAAAACCTCCGGGTCATGGACGCCCCCGCCATTACCTTGTGCATGGACAACAACCTGGAGATCATCGTGTTTAATCTCCTTACCCCCGGCAATATCAAGAAGGTCATCATGGGGGAGAAAATCGGCACCCGGGTGATAGTGGACCCGGAAACCCTGTAGTCAAATCTCATAAGGTTTTCCTTGCTGCCGGGGCAAAGATTCGTCATCTTTTTTTAAAGGGACGCGGGAAGTTAAATTTGTCGCAAATGTTTTCCAACTCCGGGAACAAAGGAGGATGGGCGGATGTCCGAGATAATTGATATGGTAATGGAGGAGGTTAAAGAGGAGAACAAGAACATCGAGAAGAGTCTCATGAAGCAGCTTGCCAAGGTGAGGACCGGCCGGGCGTCTCCCAACATTCTCGATGACGTAAAGGCCGACTACTACGGACAGATGACGCCCATACGCAACATGTCCAACATCAACATACCCGAGCCGCGGCTCATGGTCATCCAGCCCTATGATCCCTCCTCTCTGAAGGAGATCGAGAAGGCCATCCAGGCAGCGGACCTGGGCCTTAATCCCCATAACGACGGCAAGGTGCTCCGGCTTACCATACCCGAGCTGACCGAGGAGAGAAGGAAAGAGCTGGCCAAGCGGGTCAAGAAGATCGCCGAGGACCACCGCGTATCAGTCCGGCAGGTGAGAAAGGACGCCAACGACCAGCTCAAGCAGTCGGAAAAGGACAAGGAGATATCCGAGGACGAGCTTCACCAGGGTATGGACAAAATCCAGAAAGAAGTGGACAAAGCCATTGAAGCGGTTGACGAGATCGTCAAGGCCAAAGAAGAAGAACTCATGGAAATCTGATTACCCTGCGTTGTGCCTCCGCTGATGACACTAAAACACGTCGCCATAATCATGGACGGAAACGGAAGATGGGCCCAAAGTCGGGGGCTGTCCCGCTCGGAAGGCCATCAGCAAGGCGTCAAGACCGCCCGCCGGATAACCGAAGCCACCAGCCGCCGCGGCATCCCCTGTCTTACCCTCTACGCCCTGTCCACCGAGAACCTCTCCCGTCCGCAGGAAGAGTTGGACGCGCTTGCCGCGCTCATGCGCAACTACCTCGACAACGAGGTTGACTCGCTTATCGAGAACGACGTAAAGCTGCGCGTTATCGGCAACCGGGCGATGCTGGGCCGCGAGCTGCAAACGAAGATCGAACACGCTCAGCAAAGGACGGCAGGGGGCCGCAAGCTCACTCTTAACCTGGCCATCTGTTACGGCGGCAGGGACGAGATCATAAGGGCGGCAAGAAAGCTCGCCCAAGAAGGCTCTCCAAAGGACATCACCGAAGAGAACCTGGCAAAGAACCTCGACACCGCGGGTATGCCCGACCCCGACCTGTTGATCCGCACCGGCGGAGAAAAACGCATCTCCAACTACATGCTCTGGCAAATGGCCTACTCCGAACTCTACTTCTCCCGCGTGTTATGGCCCGACTTCACGGGAAAGCACCTCTCCCGGGCGATCCAAGAGTATCACCGCAGGGAAAGGCGCTTCGGCAGAACGGACTCAACCCACAAAAAGAAGTCCGGCCGGAAAAAGGCGAGGGTCTTCAAGTGAAGCGGGTGGCAGTGCTCGGAAGCACCGGCTCGGTTGGAGAGAACGCCCTCCGCGTTATTGAAGCGGCCCCCGAAAACTTCAGAGCAGTGGCACTGGCAGCGGGCAGTAACTACCAGCGCCTCGCCGAACAAGTGTCCCGTTATAAACCCGAGCTGGTCTCCATATGCGCCGACCGGACGGAGGACCTCTGCAGCACCTTTACCGACTACTCTCCCAAAGTAGAAGAAGGAGAGGCAGGGCTCTGCCGCATGGCCTCCATGCCCCAAGCGGACACCGTGCTTATCGCCCTTTCCGGGGCCGCGGCGTTAGCGCCGGCCATGGCAGCGGTGCGCGCGGGAAAGACAGTGGCCCTGGCCAACAAGGAGTGCCTGGTAATGGCGGGCGAGCTCATCATGTCCGAGGCTGAGAAGTCGGGTGCGCTGATCCTGCCGGTGGACTCGGAGCACAGCGGGGTATTCCAGGCACTCGCGGGAAGGCCGGTCGAACAGGTGAAGAGCATCATACTCCCCGCGTCCGGAGGCCCCTTCCTGGACACGGACCCCGCGGACCTCGAGCAGGTCTCGCCCGAGAAAGCATTGTCCCATCCCACCTGGTCCATGGGCCAAAAGATATCCATAGATTCCGCAACGCTTATGAACAAGGCCCTCGAGGTCATCGAGGCCAGGTGGCTGTTCGGATTGGACCCGGATAAAATACGAGTGCTGATTCATCCCCAAAGCATTGTCCATGCCATGGTCGAGTTCAAGGACGGATCGGTGGTCTCCCAGATGTCCGTGCCCGACATGCGCCTCCCCATACTTTACGCTCTTTCCTATCCGGAGCGAGCGGACTTAAGCCTCCCCCGGCTCGACCTGGCCGAAATAAAGACGCTCAGCTTCCGGGAGCTTGACACTGAGAAGTTCCCCGCTCCCGGACTGGCTTATAAGGCACTCCGCATGGGGGGAACAGCGCCCGCGGCTCTCGCGGCAGCGGACGAAGAAGCGGTGGAAGCGTTCCTCTCCGGCAAAATAAAGTTCACCCGCATTGTCGAGATCATCGGCCAGGTGCTTGATGCACACCAGCTCTGGTCGGTCAGGGACATCGAAGACGCCAAGGAGGCCGACGCTCGGGCCCGCAATGAGGTCCGCAAGACGCTCTCCTGATGTGATCTGCAAGAGTAATGTAATGCGTGCAAACGGCGGAAGTCGCGGTATCAGGCGCTCGCACTCCATCATCTTTTTTTCGTTCATCATTTTGCGTTTGATGGCGCACCGGTTGTGTGGGGAGGCGCATCGCGTGTCTTCTGCTACTCTGTAATTGAGAATTCCATCACTCCGAAGCGTAGTTCATCAAAGCAAGCGGGCAGCCCGTATTCTTTCCACACCCCCTGAATACCGCCACGCCTTTCCTGCTGCGCTGTTTGTGATCAGGGGACAAACGGGTTAGCCTGATATACCTGATGAGCGTGAAGTCAGTGGAGAAGCCTTTGCAGGGCAGGGCGGAGAAGGCCCTCGGCTTCCGGCCCGGCGGGTATGACTATGCAGCGGGAGCAATTATAATCGCGTCGTTTTTGCTTTTCTTCGCGCCCGTTGTTTTTGCAGGCGAGGTCTTCTATTTCCGGGACATCTGCCAGGAGATAGTTCCCAAGCGATGGTTCCTCACCCGGTCGCAAGGCGAAGTGTTGTGGAACCCTTACGGCTTCTTCGGCCTTCCCCTGGCTGCAAACTCGCAGTGGGCGGCGTTTTATCCGCTGAACTTTATCTTTGCCGCGGGCGCGGCAAGCAGGTCGGTGAGCTTCTACATCGTTTTCCATTTCCTGGTCGCATTGTCGGGTACTTATGTCCTGGTCCGCTCGCTGGGCAAGTCGTGGGCGGCCGCCCTGGCGGGTTCCCTCGCTTTCGCTTACGGCGGCTTTCTCATGTCCGCGGGCGTACAGGTGGTGGTGTTAAGCTCCGCGGCGTGGATCACCTGGCTTTTGTGGTCCGCCCGGCAGGGACTTCGCACGGGAAGGATTGTCTTTGCCGCGGGGCTGGGCATATTCTGGGCGCTCCAAGTACTGGGCGGAGAGCCGGAGATAGCCTATCTCACCGGCATAGTGCTGGCCTTTTTTTGCGCGGCCATGTACTTCGACAAGGAACATGGAACTTCCGGCAGCAAATACCTTATAAGATGCATTAAAATCTGCGGAGTCGGACTGGTCCTGGCTCTCGCGATATCCGCCGTACAGTGGGTCATAACCCTGGACTTCGTCGCGGTCTCCAACCGGGCGGGCGGAGTGGACTACAGCTCCGCCCTGAAATGGTCGCTGCCGCCGGAATCCCTGCTTACCCTGTTTTTTCCCCACAACATCCGGGACCCTTCCCAAGGCCAACTGTGGGTGCTGGGGTTTTTTAACCTCGAGTACAAGCTGCCTTACCTGCTCTCTATATACCCCGGCATTACGGTACTTGCCCTGGCAGCGTTCGGTGTGGCTTCGGAGCGGCGCAAGGGCGCTGTAATGGCGGCCGGGGCTTTTGTGTTCCTGCTTCTCAGCCTGGGCGATCACGGATTCCTCTACCGCCTCTTCCACCTTGTGCTTCCCGGCTTTGACCGTTTCCGCTTCCCGGAGAAGTGTTTGTACGGCTTCGCAGTACTCATTGCCCTGCTCTGTGCTTTGGGAATAGAAAACATTTATACCACCGTCACGGCAGGGCGAAAAAACGGAGACGAAAAGGCGCCGGCCGCCCGCGGATTGCGGAAGACCTTGCCTTTCATGCTGATTGCCGCGGGAGCCATTGCACTCGTCCGCTCGCTGACCCTTGCCGGCGGGGCTGAGCCATCCGCTTCGGCTGCTCCTTCTGTACTTGACGAGTTTCACATCAAGCTTATCTCCGCATCCATCATCCAAAGCGCAGGGCTTTTGGGGATATTGGCGGGCACGGTCCTGTCGGCCCGCCGAGGCCTTATAAAAAGGCTTCCCGCTGTTTTCTTTATCTGCCTGGTTATCGTAGCTGACCTCTATCTCGCTCATTGTTTTGTAAACCCGACGGCGGAGCCCCGCTTTTACTCCCTGGAGGACAACATCGCCCGAGGCATTAGCCCGGGGACCAGGGTTGCTGTTTTTCCTTCTCCGGACAAAGCCGACATGTGGCTGGGACGCGGCGACAACGTGGAGGAGTTTTTCAAAAATCAGCGCAAATGGGTCCAGCCTTTTACCGGCCTGGAGCTTAAGCTGCGGGACGCAGGAGCAAAGAGCTCGTTTTATCATGCCGATGCCGACCTCTGGCTTGCGATGATCAAAGGGAAAAGCCAGCAGGAAAAGGAGAGGCTTTTCGCCCTCTCCGGCATTAAATGGGTAATAAAGCCGGGCTCTCCTCCCTACAAGATAAAGGACGCACTGCCCCGCGCTTATGTAACCCCTCAAGTCGAGTTCGTCGCGGGCCGTGACGAAGCTCTCTCCCGGGTTCAATCCCCCTCCTTCGATCCTCGCAGCACCACGGTCCTGGAGGGAGAGACTCCGGAACACAGGCAAGCCCGGCCGGGACCGGTGTTCTGGAACGCCCCTGTTCTGGAGGAGACCAACCATTACATGGCAATAATGGTCGAGACTGACAACCCCGGTTACCTGGTGCTTCTCGACAGCTTTATGCCCGGCTGGCGCGCCCGCATGAACGGAGAAGAGCTGCCCCTCTACCGGGCCAACGGCTTTTTCCGCGCCGTCCCGGTGGACAAGGCCCGGGGAGTGGTGGAGTTCTTTTACCGGCCCGTGCCCTTTTATGCGGGACTCGCCGTAAGCCTTGCCGGTGTGGCTGCATGTCTTGTCATCCTCTTCAGGAAAAGGGCCGGAGTCCTTTTGTGGCCGTTGTGGTTCGTGGTGCTGGCGGTCCTTCCTTTGGTGAAGGGAGGGACCCATTACGTGCCCGTGACCGCGCTCAAGATCATTGTCCTTGTCATGGCCGCTGCCTGGGCCTGGAAGATCATGCGGGAGAGAAATACGCCTTTTTTGCGGACCAGGCTCGACCTCTGCGCCGCCCTGTTCTGGCTGCTCGCAGCTTATGCCTTCATGATCGCCGATTATTTCTACATCTCCCTGTACTGGCACTTGAACATAGTGACCTACATCATCCTGTTTTACGTGACGGTCCAGTTTGCAGGCGAGGAGGGCCGGCGGGAAAAGCGCGTGAGATGGGTAATGGCGATAATAGTGTTCTCCGCGCTGGTCCAGTCTGCGTGGGCGTTGGAGCAGTACATCGCCGCGTACTTGGCAGAGGATTTAGGCAGCCAGGACCGGGCTTCCGGGGGTTTTAAAAACCCTGCCTACCTCGCGGGATACATCATGGCGGTCAGCCCTTACGTGCTGGCGCGTTCATTGGGGGCGTTACGAAATCCCGGCGGGAAAGGTCTTGTCGGTTTCGGGGCCGGCATCCTTGTTTTCCTGGTTCTTGTCGCGGGCGCGCTGGTGACCAGGAGCCGGGCGCTTGTTGTCTGGCCACTGCCCCTCTTTCTGGTATCTGTGCCCGGCCTGCAAGGCGTTTTCGAAGCGTACGGCATGGACCGGCGCCGGTCGCTGCGGCGGAGCCTGGTCGCGATGTGCGCGGCTGCGGTCCTGGGTGCGGTGTTGCTCGCTTTGGTCCCTAATCCATTGCGGGAGCGCGTTCTTAATATCGGCACTGACAAGTATGCCTTTGAAAGGCCGAAGATATGGGCCTCGAGCCTGGAGATGATAAAGGACCATCCCCTGGGAGTGGGGCCGGGAATGTACAAGTACTACTCGCACCAATACAAGTTCCCCGTGGAAGGAGTGGTGGCGGGAAGATACGAAAGGACCGCCAACTATGCTCATAACCAGTACCTTCAGATAGCCGCGGAGATGTCGCCCCTCGCCGCTCTCCTTGTTGTTGCCGCTCTCGTTCTGCTTTTATGGGGAGGGATAAAAAATGGATGGCACGCCCGACACGGTCCCATGATAACCGGGCTTGCCGCGGGTGTGTTGAGCCTGGGCCTGCACGCCCTGTTCGACCACAACCTTCAGAACCATGCCCTGGCCGTTCTGGCGGTGGTGCTTAGCGCGTTGCTTTTGGGCGAGCTTTCCTCGGAAAGCAATGGCTGGGTCCTGCCTGTTGATCCGGGCAAACGGACGCGGCTCTTTTTCGTTGCGGTCTTTTCTCTGGCGGCGGCGGCAGGCACTCCGGCTTACCTCGCCCTGGCCCATGGCTTCGGCCAAACCCTGTCGATCCGGGACGCGGAGGGACTGCGACAAGGGGCTTTCCGAGCCGATCGCGCCGCCCGCCACTCCTACGGCAGTTCGGTACCTTTCAAGTTTCTCGGCGAGTACCTGACTTCCGAGTACAAGACCAATAACCCGAAGCTTCTCGAAAAGGCGCACAAGGCAGCGCAAAAGGCGGTGGAGCTGAATCCTGCGGACCCGGCGGCGCGGGGGCTCGAGGCCCGGATAATGTTCTTCATGTATCGGAGTACCGGTCACAAGCCGCTTTTGGACAAGGCTCTCGAAAAGATAGAACGCGCACTGGAGCTTGCGCCGTATAACGTGGACTATCATATGCTCGCGGCCCGCGAGTACAGGCTGGCCGGAAACCGGCAGAAACAGCTTGCCCATCTTCAAAGGTCGTTGGAGCTCGAGCCCTACGACCTTGGCGCCCGGCTCAGGCTGACAAGGGCGCTCTTAACAGAGGGCGGAGAAGAAGAGGCCCGAAGGCAATGGCACGAGTTCCACCGCAGGCGCAGGCGGGTAAGAAAGAACGATAACATTTCCAAAAGTTCCTATCGGCAAAGAAGGGCCGATTATGAAAAGGAGCTTTATATCTTCCTGCAGAGAAAACTGGGAGTCCCGAAATGACCGTTGTTTCGATGTCCTGCGGTGATATTTACTGCTCAAACTTGC
>CAYQTK010000118.1:0-12601 GCA_964420375.1 uncultured bacterium | reverse complement strand
ATCACTATAGCCGCCAGATTTGACCTGCGACCCGACACAAAGGCGCGGTCAAAGTGCCAGTGTTTGTTCGCAATTGTTTATGTCGCTTACAAAAAGCAGTCATTTTTGTGCGAGCGACTTTAGTCGCGACTAAAAGTCGCTCTCACAAAAAATATCTATCTTGTAAGCGACGGAAAACGCTTGCCAGAGCACTGGCAGCATAGCTCCCTTCAGCCGCGCCGGCCGAAGGGCGTTAATATCACCGCAGACAGGTTTTTCAGATCGGGCTCGCCGGCGCTTCCAGCTCTGCGCCCATGATCATCAGAGGCTCGATGTCAAGAGCAGGCCCTTCAGGAATCGGTACTCCCTTGGTACAGAGCACGGCGAGTATCTCCTCCCGGTAGATGCGACCCGTCTTGGTGTACATCCATCCATCCTCGACAAGTGCGTTTATCTTAGCGGCCTCGTCTGTCAGTCCGCCGTGTTTGCGCGCGAACTCCGGGTCTCCCCGTACCGCCACCCCGTACATTAGGGTGGCGAAGTAGCGCCTGCTCACCAGTCTGTCAGGCTCCGCCTCGGCCAGCGAAGGCGGAAGACCGGCGTCCGTCAGAATCCGGAGCTCTTCCTGGTAAAACTGCTCCGGAGTTTTGCCCTCCCGCGAGGGGGTCCGCAAACCGGATACCACCACCAGGTAGTGCACCAGTTCCGCCTGGGTCACCTGCTGGAAGCTAAGTACAGGCTTCTGGTCAACTCTTTGGCAAAGCTCGCTCCTGCTCTGGGCGACCGCAGATGAACATGCCAGGACCGCCAAAGTAAAAAAGATCATCATTGAAACTAGTTTTTTCATAACTGTTCTCCCTTAAACTCCTGCCTGCTGGTGCAGGGCTTTCAGCTCTTTTCACGAGCTTTCTCCAGATTCCCCCTCACTGGGGGAAACGGCTCCAGCCTTACTGAACGAACACCCCTCCCCCTGCCGGACACGACAAACAAGCAGACAGGAGGGATGCTCCCACCCTCTATACGGCCCTTTTTAAAAGGCACTTCGCTATAAAACGGTTTTTCGACCCTATACCTTACTCTTTGCCGGGAGTGATATGTTAAGAAATCCCCTTGGGCTTGTCAAGAGAAAATTAAATTAAAAAGCAGGCTCTGCAATAAAAAGAATTTGATGCTAGAATGAGTTTAACAGTTTGCTGATCGAAAGGCGTACTAACTGTCTTTAACTTATATGTTATGCTTCACGGTTTTTCAAAAGGCCTGAGAATCGTTGGTAAACAAAAGTCACATACACAAGATCGAAATGACGCCCGAACAGTTGGAACAGTTTCAGACCCTTCTGATCGAGCGCAGCGGCCTGGTTTTCGAGGGCCGCAGGGTGCGGGAGATGGAGCGTTCCGTGTCCACCCGGATGATCGAGCTGGGCATATGCTCCTTTGCGGAGTATTACGACTTTTTGTCGAGCGCCCGAAAAGGAGAAGATGAGCTCAACCGGCTGGTCATCTCACTTACCGTTGGTGAGACGCAGTTCTTCCGGACACCCGACCAGTTTGCTTCGCTGCGAAAGTACATCCTTCCCGAGCTGCTGGACAGAAAGAGCGGGGAAAAAAGCCTGGTGTTGGTATCAGCAGGCTGCGCAACCGGTGAGGAGCCGTACACCCTGGCCATACTTCTGCGCGAGCTGCTTGCCGACTTCGATTCATGGAAGGTGGATATCTTGGGGTGCGACATAAACGCGGATTTTTTGGAGCACGCCCGCGAGGGCATATACTCCGAGCGAAAGCTTCGGCTGGTGGACCCCGCCACGAGACAGAAGTATTTTCAACGCCTCTCCCGGAACCGGTGGAAGGTAAAGGACATCCTTCAAAACGACGTCAAATGGCTCCATTATAATATTACCGCCAATGACCTGGCCGGCCTTACCGAAAACAGGAAGGTACATCTTTTCTTATGCAGAAACGTGCTTATTTACTTCAACCAGGAGACGATTCAGAGGGTCATCAGCAATTTTTATGACTGTATAGAAAACCAGGGATACTTGATGCTGGGATACTCCGAGTCGCTTTTCAAGATCAACGACTCGTTCCAGCCGGTGCATACTCCCGAGGCTTTCCTGTACCAGAAAACTTCCCGGCAGAGCGCGAGAGAGAAGAGCATTCCCTCTCACGCGGGCCCCCTGGAGAGAAAGGAACTTTTACAGGCCCTGGGAAGCTTGCCCCACCCGAGGACGGCCCATCAAACCAATATCGACTCCATTATCCGGCACCTGGGAAGAGCGACTCCTTCACCCCCCGGAGAGGCTTCTTCGACCGGAAAGGGCAAACAAGAGAAATCGGCAGACCTGGAGACACGCTCCAAGCTGAGCATGCCCGCCCCTGCAGCGGGCGTGACAAAGCAAGAGCACAAAAGCTGCCTTTCCGAGGACGTTATTTGGAAGGAAGCTCTGGGGCATTTTCGGGAGGAGAGATTCGAGAAAGCCGGCGAGAGCTTTCAAGATATGTTGGACCGAAATCCCGACTCCGCCCGGGCCCGCCTCGGACTGGGGTTTATATATGCCAACCAGGGAGACGAGGAAACGGCAAGGGAGTATGCGGAGACTGCTGTAAGCCTGGACGACCTTATGCCGGAGACTTACTTCCTGATCGCTTTGCTGGAAGAGAGAAAAGGAAGGCCGGAAGAAGCCATTAAAAGCTACCAGCGGGTCATACTCCTTGATCAGGATTTCGCCATGGCCCACTTCAATCTGGCTCACCTTTATCTGAAGCTGGGAAGGGAGCGGGACGCAGCAAGAGAGTTCGGAAACACCGTGTCCATACTGGAGCGAGACCCGGACAATTTCTCTATGAACTTTTCCGGGGGACTTTCCGGGGAGGCTATCATCTCTTTTTGTCGTATGCAGTCTCCCTCTGCCCCCGGGCCGTCCGCGACCGGCACGGCGAACCGGTCAAGGCCGGGCTAGTGCTTTGTCACTCGAAAAAAGGGGAACAGGGCCGACGAAAACCGCGGTATCAGCCGCTCGCAGTATTCTCTTCTATCCCCCGAGAAGCATTTGACAGAGCACTAGTGTAGTGTCTCATATGTAACTGCTTTTTGTCGGGCGTCGCCCTTACAGGGCTTGACTTCGATTCGTTAAATATCTTCCCCGGGGTTTGCACCCCGGGCTTTAGGCCGCCGTCCCGTTGGAACTCGAAAGCCTCGAATTCGCGCCCTGAAAGGGCGTGGGAAAACGATCATCGCAGAGGTGCTCAGTTAACCTTTAACGGATGTCATAAGGTCCAAACAGAGTGATACACTACACTAGTGTGTTGTCAAAAGCTTTTTGGGGAATAGAAAATAATCGTGCGAGCGGCTTTAGCCGCGATCTGCATTGGATCCGTTCCCCTTTTTTCGAGTGACAGAGCACTAGCACTGTATCCGACACAGAACCGCGAGAGACTGTTGTTGAATGTTATTACGAGCGGTTTATCAAGCTTCATCATTTCCTGCCTGAGACGGCGGGTTATGTCTTTTCCCTTTTTTCTTCCGGGAAGGCGAAGTATGATATATTCCGGGAGTTGGTATAATCAAATAACATGAAATGGAGTTCGCAGCATGACAGGCGACGATAAGGACAACCGACAGCGGCTCGAAGACCTTGACCCGGAAAAGCTGATCGAAGAGATGCGGGAGGAATACTGGCGGGGTCTTTCCGAGGGCGGCGAAGAGGTTGAAAAAGAAAGCGTTCAGATGCTGGTTTGCGAGGTCTCGGGGGAGAGCTTTGCAATTGACGCTCCCATTTGCCAAAGTATCACCAAGGCCGGTCGCTACACGCGTGTTCCCCGCATGCCCGGCTACGTTCTCGGAGTGATAAACCTCAGGGGTGAGATCATCTCTGTAGTGGACATGGGCGAGCTGTTCGCCCTTAAGTCTTCGGAGAAGGACGAGAGGGCCCGGCTGGTGGTGGCGGAATGCCGAAAAACCAGGGTGGCTTTCCGGGTGGACCGGATCATTGGCATCGATTGGATAGAGACCGACCGGATTAAGGAGGCTGAGACAGTCTCCACTACTCTAAAGAGCGATTACATCAAAGGCCACATCTCTCCGTTGGAAGATGAGGGCTGGACAACTTACCTGGACATGGACAAGATCATCATGGGTGCCGAGCTGGAGTTCGGTAAATAAGGAGCGTGGGATGTTGAAGCTTTCCATACTCGCCGTAGATGACTCGCCGGTGATTACGGAAATGATAAAGGACGCTTTCGAGGCGGAAGGCTACAAGATACTGGCCGCAAGTGACGGGTCGGAGGCCTTGCGGATCGCCTTGGAGGAGTACCCTGACATAATCATCGCGGACGTCAAGATGCCCGGCATGGACGGCTGGGAGCTATGCAGCCAGATACGCTCCAATCCCTTTACCAGCTTCATACCTTTTATATTCCTTACCGCAAAGACCGAGGCCCCCGACAGGATCAAGGGGCTGCAGATGGGGGCGGACGATTACCTGACCAAGCCTTTTGACATGGAAGAGCTGATCGCCCGCGTCAACCTGATCCTGCAACGGATGCGCAAGACACAGGAGGCCGCGCTGACCCGCAGCTCCCAGACCCTGGCGGGCTCGACCAGCGAGATGGGGCTTCCCGATCTTCTCCAGATGTTCGGGTTAAACCAGAAGACTGGAATGCTCCGGATAAGCAAAGTAGGCCACCTTCCGGGAAGGATAGCTTTGCAGGACGGAAAACTGGTAAGCGCCGAACTGGGGCAGCTTCGCGGACCCAAGGCATTGTACCGGCTCCTGGAATGGGACGACGCCCAGTTTGAGGTGGCCCCTCTAATGCAGACTCAGCCCGACACGGACCTGCCCGAATCGGTGGAAGAGGCCTTGATGGAAGGCATGAGACAACTGGACGAAAAAAAGAAACTCGAAGGGGAGTTCCCCCTTTACGGAAAGGTCCTCAAGGTGGTGGAAAAGCCCCCCGAAAGTGAGCAGAGCCCGCGGGAGGCCGAACTGTTTAATGTCCTGGAAACCGCGGAAGACATATCCTCGGCAATGAACGCACTGTCGTGGCCGGACTACGAGATTTACCGCATGGTGGTTTACTTTATCAGGAAGGGGTTTGTAGAGGCCTTGTAGAAGGGCCTGCCGATATTAAGCCATGGCTGATGACGACAGGAAAAAGAAGTATCTCCGGATTTTCAAGGCGGAGGCTGACGAGCATCTTTCCGTGATCAACCTGGGTCTTGTCGATCTGGAACAGGGCAAAGCGGACGAGGAACAGGTCCACGCCATCTTCCGCGCGGCCCACACCCTGAAAGGCTCGGCCCGCATGCTGGGCATCGAGGCTGTAGGCGCCATCGCCCACAAGATGGAGGACATCCTCCGCGAGATCGATATCGACTCTTTAAAGCCCGAGGCACACGTCGTGGACCGTCTTTTCGAGGCCGCCGACTACATAAACCGGATTCTCCAGGAAGAGGCCGTGGATGAAAGTTCAGTTATAAATAAACTGGAAGAGATCATTACCCCGGCAGATGAAACAAAAGCCGAACAGCCCTCACCCGAATATGAAAAGCAGCAGCCGGAAGAGACTGAAGAAACCGAACAAGCAAACGCTCCTCCCGAGGAGCCCGACACGGAAAAGGACACCGCCTCCGCCGCGCAAACTCCGGGAGGAACAGCACCACAAGCCGCCACTGAAAAAGCGTCTTTCCCCGAAACCGCGGACAGCGACGCAACACGCGCCCGGACCAGGTCCGAGACCTTGAGGGTAGAAACAGCCAAGCTCGACAACCTCATCGACCTTTCCGGAGAACTGGTAATAAACAAGCTGAAGCTGGAAGGAAGAATTTTCTCCTCCCAGAACCTGCTCGATTCCTTGTCCGAGCTCATCTCGGGTTTCGACAGCATGGTCGGAGACGGCAATAAAGCAGAGTTCAAATCCAGACTCCAGGAAATACGCAACCAGTACCATGAATTTTTGCAGGACTTCGGAGAGGATATAGTCGACCTGGACCTTAACCTGCAGGACATGCAGAACGGGGCACTGCAACTGCGCATGACGCCGGTAAGCACTCTGTTCGACGAGTTTCCAAGGCTGGTCCGCGATCTGTCCCGCGACCTGGAAAAGGAGACCTCCCTCGAGGTCTACGGCGAAAGTACGGACATTGACAAAAGGCTTCTTGAACAGCTCCGCGGCCCGTTAATCCACATAATCCGCAACGCCTGCGACCACGGCATAGAAAGGCCCGAAGAAAGGGAAAGCAAAGGAAAGTCCCGGCGGGGAACCATCACCCTCAACGCGTATCATCAGGGCCCTTCGGTGGTCATCGAGACTGCTGACGACGGCACAGGAATGGACCCGCAGCAGATCAGGAAGGCGGCGGTGGCCCGCGGGCTGATAAACGAACAAGCTGCTTCCGAGATGACGGACGAAGAGGCCCTCTACCTGGCCATGCAGCCCGGCTTCTCCACCAGTGAAATAATCACCGACCTCTCCGGAAGGGGCGTGGGCCTGGACGTGGTGAAGAACAACGTGGAGGAGCTGCGCGGAGACCTGAACATAAGCTCGTCTCCCGGCCAGGGAACTCGAATAAACCTTCGGCTTCCCTTGACCGTATCCATTATTTCCGCCCTGCTGGTGATGCAGGGAGGAGAACCCTACGCCATACCCCTGACCGCGGTCGAAGAGGTCGCCCGCGTGCGAGTAAAAGAGCTGGAGAGCAGTCAAGGCAAAGAGGCCCTTACTGTGGGCGGACGGCTTTTGACTCTGGTGCGGCTCGGGGACCTGCTGGGATTGAAGCCTCTGCCGGGCAGCGAAAAGGAGCTAGCATCAGAGGAGGATTTTCTGAACATCGTGATCCTGAAGTTCCGCAATCAGCACCTGGCGCTGGAAGTTGACTATACCCTCCGGGAGCAGGACGTCCTGGTTAAGAGCATGGGAGCAAATCTTCAAAAGGCCCGCATGGTCTCGGGAGCTACCATACTCCGCAAAGGAGAGCCCGCCCTTATCCTCAACGTCTTTGACATATTTGAAGAGGCCCTCCGAATGCACGAGAGCTCCGGAATAAAGAAAAAGGTCTCTTTCAGGGAAGAGCAGAGAAGAGTCCCTCGCATCCTGGTGGTGGACGACTCCATCACCACCCGGACGATCGAGAAGAACATCCTCGACCGGGCGGGATACGATGTGACCGTGGCAGTGGACGGGAACGAGGCTCTGGGCAAGATGGATGATGCCGAGCCGTTCGACCTCTTCGTGCTCGACGTGGACATGCCCGGCCTGGACGGATTCGAGCTCACCGAGAGGCTCCGGGGGGATGCCCGTACAAGCGATATCCCCGTCATCATCTGTACCTCGCGGGCATCGGACGAAGACAAGAGAAAAGGCATAAGCGTGGGAGCGCAGGCATATATCGTCAAAGGGTCTTTCGATCAAAACGTGCTCCTCGATACGGTCAAGAGCTTGATCGGAGAGTGAGTTGCAAAGAGAGAACGTAAAGGTACTGATCGCCGACGACTCCCCCGTGGTAAGGGAAATCCTCAAAGACATGATCGGTGGAGAGCCGGACCTCGAGCTGGCCGGCGAGGCCCGCAACGGAAAGGAAGCTGTGCAACTGGCCGAGTCCCTGAAACCGAGCATAATCACCATGGACGTCATGATGCCGGTAATGAACGGTCTCGAAGCCGTCGAGGAAATAATGGCCTTTATACCAACCCCCATCCTGGTCTTCAGCTCCGCAGTAAGCAACAAGGAAATGAACGTGGCTTTCGAGGCCATTGCAAGAGGCGCACTGGACGTGATGGAAAAGCCCAAGGTCTCCGAGGGCGCAAAGTACGACAGCATAAGGACAGACTTTCTGGACAAGCTGCGCATGCTCTCCAGGATCCAGGTTATATCTCACCTCAAGGGCAAGAAGCGAAGGCCGCGCATACCCCGTCCCTCGGAAAAACTCCGCAAGCAACAAGCGGAGTCGGAGGCCGCAACCAATGATTCCCCTCAGGAAACGCCGAGAGAACCTTCCAAGCCCCTCTTCGCCGAAGTTCCTCCTCCGCAAGCCATGGAAAAGCCGGCAAAGGTTACGGAAGCCGCGCCCGTAAAGGCGCCCGCCGGAAAAATCGAGAGGGACTTAGTGGCTATGGGAGCCAGCACGGGCGGCCCCAAGGCACTGGTACAAATCTTCCGGCGAATGCCGCCGGATTTCCCGGTGCCCGTGCTGGCAGTGCAGCACATAGCACACAGCTTTGCCGCGGGACTCGTCAACTGGCTCCAGCGGGAGTCGGGCATGAAAGTGTCGCTGGCCAGGGAAAAGGTCAAGCCCGAACCGGGAGTTCTTTATATCTCTCCCACCGGCGTACACATGGTGCTGGAAAAAGGACTGATCCGCTTTTCAGAGGACCCGCCGGTAAACTCCTGCCGTCCTTCTGCGGACGTGCTTTTTGAATCGGTAGCCAAAGACGTGGGGGAAAGAGCCGTGGGAGCGCTCCTGACCGGGATGGGACGCGACGGAGCGCAGGGACTGCTCGAGATCAAAAACCGTAAAGGATGGGCCATGATCCAGGACGAGCAGACCTCGGTCATCTTCGGAATGCCCAAGGCGGCTATGGATATAGGGGCATATGACCAGATAGTGGCCCTGCCCGACTTCCCGGAGGCGTTTGCCGGATCGTTGTCACGTAAAATCCGGGATTGATGCCGGCTCATTTAAAAGATATGATAAAACATGAAACCCGCCCTGATAAAAGATGACGAACGGCGCGAGGAGGGATAGAGTGAGAATAAGCTGGATACTTTTACCGGTGCTTGTAATAGCCGGGACCATGAGCTGCGCCCGGCCCGCAGACCGGGAAAAGAAAGAAAAGGAAAAGGAAAAACAGCGTCACGTTCACAAGGAGCTCAAGCCGGACGTGTATCCCGTACCCGACGGCGTGGCCCGCGCTCTTCCCGGACTGCAAAACGACAATATCTATATCTACCGGGAAGTGGCCCCCCTTATCGGCCTGGTGGCCTATGAAAAGGACTACTCCAGGACAAGTGCAATAAAAAAAGCGGCCCGCGCATTCGAAGCCATGCTGTCCGACCCCGATCTGCAAAAAGGCATCGAGTTCTGGATCATCCAGGTCCAGCCCGCGAAAGAGACGAAAGAGGAAGAGAAAGAAGGCAAGTCACGAGTCGTGGTCTGGGGAGTGCGTCCCTCCGAAGTAAAGGAGTACCGGGAGAGCAAAGACCTGCCCGGCTTTGTTAGGACTTCGGAGTACATGCTGGTGGACGACGAGATCATCGAAAAGGGTGACGAAAGACTGGACATGTTTTCCGGACTGAAACCACAAGCTCCTTCTCCCTCGCCGTCTCCCCCTGGAAAGAAGCCTGAACACGGAGACACCGCATCGGAGCTGGAGTAATGGCTTGTCTTGTCGAGGAGATGGCCAAGTGGGCACATGCTCTCTCTTACGAAGACGTCCCCTCCCGCGTCCTCCAAAAGGCCCGTCTCCAAATCTTTTCAGTGCTCGGAGCTATTCACGGAAGTTACCGGCACGAGATCGGAAAAACCATTCTGTCGGGCGTCGAGTCATGGGCGGCCGATGGGCCGTGTACCATCGTTCCCACCGGCCGGAAGGTTGATCTGCTTTCCGCAATCTACGCCAACACCTCTTTGAGCGCGGCCCTGGATTACGACGATTACCTCATGTTCGGGCATACCGGCCACAGCGCGGTGTGCGTGCCCCTGGCAATGGCGGAGAAATCGCGACGCTCCATGAAGCTGGCCATCACCGCCCAGGTGATCGCCAACGAAATCGAGGGACGCCTGGGAGGCGCTGTCATGGTGGGCCCGCATAACGGGCAGGGATGGTCCCATATCCATCTCGCCGGAGCGGCGGCTGCCGCAGCCAAGCTGCTGGGGCTTTCCGAAGAAAAGACCGCACACGCCATCGCCATCTCGCTTTACCAGCCCACTTACGTGCTCTGGCCCGGCTTCATGGGGCCCGACTCCAAAGCAACCACTGCCGCCTCCCCTGCGGTCCTCGGTGTCCAGGCCGCCCTGCTGGCGTCAAAGGGGGCCACCGGTCCGCTCGAGATAATCGAGCATCCGCAGGGCTACCTGGCCAGGATGAGCTATATGCCCACTCCCTTTTTCATAAGCGGCCTGGGAAAAGCCTGGGTCACGGACACCCTCGCTTACAAGATATATCCGGGGTGCGCTTACATTGACACCACAATGGACGCGCTGTTCGACATACTGGCCGAGTACAGGGACGAGCACGGCAGCGACCTTGACCCTGACGAGGTTGATAAAGTGCTTGTCCAGGCCACTCTGCTCACCATCGAGATGGACAACCTGAGCAAAACCGGCGGGACCTTTGATCCCGAGAGCCCGGTGTCCGTCAACTTCTCCATCCCGGCAAACGTGGCGCTGGTGCTGCTTCACGGCGATCTCTCCCCCGATCGTCTCTGCAAGGCCGAACTGAAAAAGGACCGGGAATCCATAAAAACACTCGCTTCCAAGGTAAAACTGGAGCACGACTGGTCTCTTACCGTGGATTTCCTGGACGCCATTAACGGGGTCTTGCCCCTCCAGGACGTCCTCTCCCAGGTCAAGCTCAAGAGGTTTGTAAAAGCACGCTCCAGGATGCAGGAGCAGTACGGAAGCTCCCTTGGCTTCGGCCTGGCTGATCTTACAAAGCTCTGGAAGGACACCGACCTTAAATCGCGGCTGAAAAAATATGCCGGAGACAGGCTGTTCAAAAAGAGCGGTAAAACCGACTCCGTCTTCGACCTCGGCGACTACCCGATTGAGAGATTTGCCATGCCTTTCGGCGCGCGAGTTACTCTGCGGCTCAGCAGTGGCGCGGTCTACAGCAAAAAACAGTACCTTCCCCGGGGAGGCCCCGGCCATGTACTTGACATAACAGGAGATTTCGTGCTAAGAAAGTATGTCGAAGAATGTGGCAAGAATCTGGGGTCTGAAAAAGCCAATGCTAACGTAAAATATGCAGACGACCTTGAGCTTACGTTGACTGCGGGAAAGCTCCTGAATCAAAGTTCCATGTGAGATACGCTCTACCAAGCTCCTTTCTGATGCGCCTGCTCGTGCGGAAGTGAATGACAGCTCTTATGCGGGTCGACCTCCACGGAGGAGAGTGAGATGAGGAAATACCGCGCGGCCGCCCAGGCACTGAAGGAGACGTACTCGAAAGCTGAGATCGCCAACTTCTTTATCTGTCCCGTCCAGCATCCCGACGTAGTGATGAGCGTGCTCATCAACAAGCAGAAGTCCCGGACGGGAAAGATGCCCGGCGGAAGCCGCGCCCGCCCCCGATATCAGCCAATCATCCGCAACGTCCTGGTCAGGAACCTGGTGTTCGTCTGTTTCTTCATGTTCATCTCCTGTGCGGTAGCACCCGGCGGCGGCCTCCAGACGGTGGTACAGGAAGGCATTCAGGTCGAGAAAGCTGCTTCTCCCGACAAAGAAACAAGAATAGAAAGTCTTGACGGCACGCTGCGGACGGGCTACAAGGTGGCCAAGCACATGCTCTCCGAGGGCAGGCTTCCCGCGGCCCTGTCAACATCGTTCGCCAGTAAACTGATGCAGGGGCAATGGTCCGGGCTCGCCTTGATCGACCCCGAGGGAAGCGTACAGGCCATGGCCCGTGACGGTTCGTATCCGCAGGTTTCCAACTGGCTGACACATTACCGGCAGTTGGAAGACGAAAACGCCACCTTGAGAGAATCACTGGACATTCTCCGCAACGCCCGCGACTCCGAGGAAATCTACCTGGAGATAGACCTGGACAACGACTCGCTCTACGTAAAGATGGGCTCCCAGGTGCTCTACGACTTCCCCGTGGTTACCGGCAAAGGATATATCTCCCGGACCTCGAAATGGAAACGCCGCTTCCGCACCCCCCGCGGCATCATGACCGTCCAGAAGAAAGAACGCTGGCCGGTGTGGTACCCTCCCGCCTGGCACTGGGCCGAGAGGGGACGAAAGGCCCCCAAACGACGTTACGGCATCAGGGGGGTCCTCGGTAAGTACCGCCTTAACCTGGGCAACGCCTATGGCATCCACGGCACCCGCTCCGGAAACATCGGCAGGCCGGGAAAACGCTCCCACGGCTGCGTGCGCATGAACCGCCGTGACCTTACCATAACCTACAAGCTTTGCGACGTGGGAACCAAGGTATATATCTACTAAAAAGACCTTACTACATTTGTCTGCTCTGTTCGGCGATGGATGTCGCGGCCGAAGCCGCTCGCACAATAGATATACTTCCTACACACGATAATAATAAACAGAACAGATCACTAACTAGTGCCCTGTCAAGCGTTTTTCGTTGCTTACAAGACAGATCTTCTTCGTGCGAGCGACGTTAGTCGCGATATAAATTCGCTCGCACACTATGCGTCATAGCAAGCTTGACAAGACACTGGCGCTCGGGTGGCACGCCTTATCGTGCTCTGTAAAAGTAATGTGATACGTGCGAGCGACTTTAGTCGCGATATAAATTTGCTCGCACACTATGCGTCATAGCAAGCTTGACAAGACATTAGTGCCTGTAGTGAAACTCCGAATTTGGAGTGCGCCTGCCTGTGCCGGACACGCCTGCCTGTGCGGACACGCAGACAGGGCGGACAGGAAAGCTTGCTTTCGCACT
>CAYQTK010000117.1:0-12676 GCA_964420375.1 uncultured bacterium | reverse complement strand
TAAATCCTCAAGCTCTTTCAGGGCGTCCTTGTAGCGCAGGTTCTCCTGCTCCCAGAGGAGTTCGTAAAACAATGCCGCAAGCTCGGGCTTTACGACGAGTCGGTGATAAACCTGGACTTCCATACCGTGCCCCATTACGGGGATGAATCTGTGCTGGAGACCCATTGGGCCGGGGCCAAGGGCAAGCGCATGAAAGGCGCGCTCACCATGTTCGCCCAGGACGCATCCTCCAAGCTGATCATCTACAATGACGCCGACCTTTTGCGCGCCGAGGCTGACGACGCCGTCCTCGACTTCGTGGCCTTCTATAAAAGGATCAAACGTGCGCTCCCCGACACCCTGATCTTCGACTCCAAGTTCACCTCTTACGAGAACCTCGCCAAGCTCGACGCACAGGGATGCAAGTTCATCACCCTCCGCCGCCGGGGCGCCAGGCTCATTGAACATGCCGAGTCGAAAAAGGACTGGAAAAGAATCCATGTGCCCCACGCCAAGCGGAAGCTCCCCAACCCCTCAGTGCATGAAGAACTGGTCGAGCTCAAGAAGTTCCCCAAACCGATAAGGCAGGTCATTATCAAGAACACGGGCCGACAGAAGCCGAGCTTCTTGATCAGCAACGACCATGAACGGGAGACGGAGCTGTTGGTGGGCGACTACTCCCGGCGCTGGCGTGTTGAGAACGGCATCGCCGAGGCGGTGAAGTTCTTCCACCTGAACGCCCTCAGCTCGCCCCTCCTGGTCAAGGTCCATTTCGACGTGATGCTTACGGTGATCGCCGACACCCTCTATTACCTGCTCGCCCAGAATCTGCGCGGCTTCGAGGACTGCGACGCGCCCCGTGTCTATCGGAATTTCGTAAAGGGCAAAGGGAAGGTGGACCTCACCGAAAAAGATATCAAGGTCACATTACCCCGCCGCGCACACAACCCCGTGCTCCGAAAAGTCCCTTGGCAAAACCTCCCCGACCGGGTATCATGGCTTGGCAACCGGAAACTCAGTTATAGGTTTTTATGACGGTAAGCCTTCTGCGAAAATCGGTGTTTAGTTTAAATTCAAGGGCCACCATATCTGCCTCAAACTTTCACCTCAAAAATTTCATTAAACATCCACCCACTCCTTGCACAGCACTTCCGCCTGCTCAAGTACGGTTTGAGTCGCCTTCTCCTGCTTGTCGGGCGGGTAGCCGTCCGGCGGGTTGTCGTCGGTGGCGTCCGTGGTGACGCGCAGGAAGTCATTGGGCGCTGGCCCGCTCAGGATGCGCTTTACTCCCCGCGTAAAACCGGACGGATCAAACTAGAGCTCATAGCGCGATGCATTGCAGTGCACCTCTCCCGACTGAGTGAAGCCCTGCGTGCCGTCCTCTACTTCACGCGCCCGAAATCCAGGAGCATATTAGCAATATGCCGAAGATGTCCAGCAGGCCCGGATACAATAACATGCTTGACAAACAAAATTCACGTGGTATTATTATACTGAACGGTCAGTAAAAGTTTAAAGTAAGGAAGCAGAGTATGAAAGACAATTCGAGGAGAGAGGAAATACTGTCGATCGCGGAAGAGTTGTTCGCGGAAAAAGGATTCGAGGGTGTTTCCATGAACGATATAGCAGAGCGTGTGGATATGCAGAAGTCCGCGCTGTACTACTATTTCAAAAGCAAGAAGGACATTTACGATTCACTGATCAAGGAAATCTACATCAAGCTTCAGGACAAGGTCCGGGAGCCTGTTCTGCAAGGCAAAGGCCGGGAGGAAAAAATCCGGTTGCTGATAAGCCATTTAATCGATTTCTGGGCCGAACATCCCCGCTTTCCCGTCCTGATCACCAGGGAAGTCCTGTCCAACGGGGAGTTGGTAACCTCGGAGCTGATCCCTCAATTCTGGCTGCCCATGTTCAGCGCGGTGGTCGGCGACCTTTCCGCGGAGAGCGCGGAAAACGAAGACGTTCAGGATATGGATATGCCGCTTCTGGTAATAAATGTCTTCGGAATATCCTCCTTTTACTTCTTTGTGGCTCCCATACTTAAAACCATGACAGGAGAGGATTACTATTCCAGAGCGAAGATAGAAAAACTGAAGGGCGAAGTAATCAAAATGATATTCAATGGTATAGGTAAAAAAGGAGCCACGTGACAAGGGGTTATTTTTTTGTGGAAATATTTTACCGAACATTCAGTAAAATTATGGTCGGCCGGAGCAAGGCCGTCAAAAAACAAAGGAGATGGACAAATGCCTGAGTACAAAAAAAGCGAAGCAAAGGACTGGGCGAGGGAGCGTTTTCACGGATTGGAAAACATCCTGGTTCCCTCTCTCAAACTGGAGGAATTCGACGGCGGCTCGAGCCTGAATATGGACGAAGAGGGCATCAGGCACGACGTTCGGGAGTGCAGGCGTCACAAGTTTTTCATGTGCACCGCGGGCATCGAGGGTGTTCCTTTCATGATGCTGGAGATGATTATGCGCGAGTTCTGGGAAATCGCTGTCGACGAGGCCGGCGGAGATATTTTCATCGACGCGTATGTCTCTGCGAACACCTTTGACGACACGGTTGCCGCGGCGCGTCTTGCGCAGGATTGCGGCTGCGACTCGATCATGCTGGCGTATCCTCCGTTCTGGCGGCCCGAAACCGAGGACGAGATATTCGAGTTCACGAGGGCCGTTTGCGACTCGATCGACATAGCGGTCGTGGCCTATCCCTCTCACAAGTACAATTTCGAGCGCTTTCACACAAGCTCTTTTTCGCCCGGGCTGCTCAGGCGGATAGTCGGGATCGAGAACGTGGTCGCGGCCAAGCTGGGCGTGGCCGAAGACATAACTTACGACATGCACTGCTTCGATCTCTGCGGGGACAAGGCCCTTCTGGCCTCGCCCTCTCCGCGGAACTGGAGCATCCTGGTCAAGCACTACGGCCAGCAGTGGGCCGGCAGCGCACCTTACGAGTTCCTCCAGGACCGCGAGCATACTTACGCGGCAGACTACTTCACCCTGCTGACCGAAGGAAAGTACGAGCAGGCCATGGACCTGTACTGGCGGATCTTTCCCAAGGCTGAGATAATGCAGGAGCTTCTGGACTACACGGTTTACGAGGGCGTGTACAACATGATGCACTTCAAGTACATCGGCTGGCTTGCCGGGTTCAACGGCGGGCCGATCACCCTGCCCACCGCCCGGCTTTACGAGCATCAGAAAAAGGCCATGAGGGAAGCGCGGGAAAACATGGGCCTCGAAAACCGAGAGCCCGACGAAGAGTTCTACATCGGCCGCGTGAGGTATGCGGATCAGGGAGGCGCCCGCGGCTTCAGCGAGCAGCGCAAGACGGCCTCGCCGGCGCAGGCGTCCGCCCCGAAGCAAAAAAGCGGGACTCCTGCGGCGCTGTTCGGGTCCGTCGAGTGGCTGGACAGCTTCGTGGCGAACCTGCAGGAAGACCCCAAGTACAAAGAGTTTTCCAAAAACTACGAAGGCGGTCCCCTGATTTTGACAACGTATTCCCAGCCCGAGGTCCACGAGATGCTGGCCGGCGACCTGAGGATGTACTTCGACGCTTATCGGGGTGAGATCAGGGAGGCCCGGATTCTCGAAAGCGGGGAACAGGTCGAAGCCAAGATCATCCTGGAGGGGGACTACGACACCTGGAAGATGATCGCCACCGGCAGGCTCGGGCTGAAGAAGGCCGTGCTGATGACCAGGCAGCTAAAGGTCAGGGGGGCCAAGATCACGGAGCTGGTCAAGTACATGAAGCTGGCCGAAAGGATCATGGAGATTCTGGCTGAAACACGCCACACCTATGTTTTTCCGGATGAGCAAAGGGAGTCCGCATGAAGACGTTGAAGGATAAAGTCGCGGTCGTAACCGGGGCCGGAAGAGGAATAGGCCGCGCGGCGGCGCTGACTTTTTCAGAAGCGGGCTGCGATGTCGCGGTTGTGGATATCCGCGAGGACAGTGCGGTCGCGGTTCGAGAGGAAATCGAGTCCCGAGGCGGCAGGGCCTCGGCCTACAGCGTGGATGTCTCCGACCGCTTGTCCATGCAGTCCTTTGCGAAACAGGTGACGGAAGATAAGGGGAGAGTGGATATCCTGGTCAACAATGCCGGCGTCGGTGTCGGAGGCGAGTTAAAAGACATGGACCTGGATGACTGGGAATGGCTGGTCGGGGTGAACTACTGGGGCGTGGTTTACGGTATACATTTCTTCATGCCGCAGATGATCGAGAGGAGATCGGGCCACATAGTAAACGTGGCTTCAGCGAACGGGTTGTTCTCCATGCCTTTCGAGGGAGTCTATTCCTCGACCAAATTCGCTGTTGTGGGGCTTAGCGAGACGCTCAGGGCGGAGGTCGCCAGGTACGGCGTCGGGGTCACCACGGTCTGTCCGGGCATGACGAACACGCCGATCATGAAAGAGGCTCGCATGAAGTACGGCAGCCGGAAGTCCCGTGAGTTTCTGGACAAGTTCCAGGAGCTGATGGCCGCCAGGGGCGCTGACCCCGCAGTTCCGGGCAGAGCGATCGTCGAGGGAATCGTCAAGAACAAGGCTGTGGTCAGGGTTCCTTTTCACGTGAAGGCCGGCGACTGGATCCACCGTTTCGCCCCCTGGCTCTACCGATTCGTCATCGCAGAAGTCTCGAAACGACAGGGATGATCCGGGATTGATGATGTACGCCAGAAGAATAATGATATATGTCCAGGTGATCGCCTGCTTACTTGCGGCCTCCTCTTTTAAGGCAACGGCTTCCGGGAAAAGCCTGAAAAGGGTTGACGACCCCGTGGTCATAGAGTGCGGGAGATTTGCAGTGTTGAATAAAACACCGCTCGACCGTCTTGCCCTGATGGTCCGCTCCGGTGAGGCGTGGAGGCCCGTGCCTTTCCAGGTGGACGAGAAGAAGCCCTCGGGAGATTACGCTTTCACCCGCGGCAAGAGAGCCTCTTCGGACCCTGTCGCGGGCATGGACTCGAACGACGAGCTGGTGTTCATGGCCGCGGACTCCGGCGACAGGGCTATGCATCCCCCCCTGCCCGAAAGAGCGAGGGCCGCGGAAGAGATCGAGCTCAGGGACCCGAAGACCGGGGAAAAGGCATGGGTCTACCTGGTGGAATTCGAGGGCAAGGCTCCCCGCTCGAAGGCCGACTATGTTGATTTCTCCCTGGACCCGGGCAGAGACAGGTGGCGTCTTGTCACGACCGAGTACATCATGGAGGGAAACGACACATTCCCTTTTCCGGATGTGATCGCGAAGAACCTGTCGAGCCGTATCGACTCCGCGGAGGCGGGTCCCGATTTAATCGACCGTCTGAAGACCCGCGGCAAGCTCTACGGACCTTTCAACGTATCCGTGGACCTGATGCTGGACACCATCTGGAAAGCGGAGACCAAGGCCTGGATCGACGGTCCCGTGCGGGTTCTCCAATCCTCGCAGGGGTACTTTGGTTTTCCCGTGTTCAAGCTGGAGATGGGCGGAGACACGACCATCAATTACTACCGAAACCACGTGGTCTGGCCCATGCATGTGGCCGTGCCCGTGGACCTGGGATTCGCTCTTAAAAAGGTCGATCTCAAAGCCTACATGGACTTCTCCGCCGGCGCCTACGGAAACCACTGTTTCAGCGACGTTAACGAATATGATGAAGACGTCGTACTGGACGGAAAAATGAGCGAAGCGGAAAAAGCCCTGAATACGGAAAGCCCCACCGAGTGGATCGCAGGCTCGGGGCCCTCCGGCGGGATGCTCTGCCGGGTCGAGTTTCCGCCCGAATGGGACGCGGTCGAAATACTGCCTTATTACCTGGACGACAAAAGCATCGAGGACAGGCCGGAGGACGTGCCCGGCGTCAGCGCGGCGGGATTCGACCTGGTCGGCTTCGAGAAGCTCGGACCGTTCCAGGGGACTTATTACCAGTACTTTTATTTCAAGCGGGAATTGTCGGTGGATGATGCGGGCACGCTCCTGGACATCCTCGACAACCCTCTGGAATTGAAAGTCAACGCATACGAAGAACGCAATTAACAGGGAGGATACGATTATAAAACAAAAACACGGCGCGGTTTCGACCCTGAAGCCGAGAACCTGCATTGCGGCCCTGTCCGTTTTATCGGTCCTGCTTTACGCATCCTGCGTAAAGTACGGGCAAGGGCCCCAGCAAAGGCCCGACGGCTGGTGCTCGCTACCCCTTGCCGCGACGCGGCAGACCGCGGGGCTGGGACCCATAGACTACAACGCAAACTACAACGGATTCCTGGCCCGGCTGGAAAGGGGAGAGACCGCTGTCCTCCATGCGCACTTCCCGCACAGCAGGTACGCATCGGTCATGGTCTATGACAGGGACTTCCTGCTTCTCGACGCCATCCTGGATAAAGACATCTCCCCCATCACAGGCGTAAGCCCGTTCGTTCCCGGAACTGACAGGAGCGCGGAGAGCTTCGGCGAATTCGAGATAAAAATCAAAATGGAGCCGCCTCCCCCCGAAGACGAGCGCGAGCCCGACACCCTCTACGCGGGTCTCACTCATGACGGCAAGGCAAACGATATAGCCGTGGTCGGGTATCGCATATACCTCAACGATAGGGGCTACAGGTACGAGGACGGCCATCCGCAGGCCGTATCCGGAGGCGTGACCGAGCCGAAGTTCGTCATTTACGACGCGGACGGAAATCCGCGCTGTCCCGACGGAAGAAAATCCCGCACGGCCTACTCCAAAGTCATAGGCAGTCTCCTGCTGAGCAACTGGAAGAACATCCTGGATCCGAGCATGGAAATCGGGGAATTCAAATCTCCCCCGGAGTGGACAAACAACGCCAGCGAAAAGACCCAGAGCGAGCTGCTTTTCGTTCCCAGTCCTGACACCAACTACATCATGGCCCCGGTCTCCGGAGAGTTCGGCGAGCTCCTGGTGATGCGCTGGAAAATGCCCGAGGTTCCGACGGAGACCTTCGAGGGAGAGCCGTTCCCCGAACCGGAGGAGTACGATATGCGCTATTTCAGCATATCCTTCGATTATTTCGACAGGAGCAGGTACGAGCAGGTGTTCTGCGAAAAGACCGTGGTCGATGTCGAAATCCCGGCGTTGCCGGACGGGACCTCCCAGATCGTTATAGGGTTCGGAGGCATTGAGAGACCCGGTTCGGTCCCGCCCGAGCAGTGGGTCGGCCTGGAAATGGACAAGGGCCTGGCAGTGGTCAGGAATATCGTGGTGAACCCCGAATACCCCGGCTACTTCTGGAAACTGCCCCCGGGTCCCGTGCCCGCGGAATACGACAAGTACACCCCGGGCGGAGTGTATTGCTCGGTCGAGGAGTTCGAGAGGAATCCGGATATAGGTCTTGAAAGAGCGGACCTTCTCGTCAGGGACATGGCCTCCAGGTAGGCCAGTCGCTGGCATACCGAGCTGCATGATCTGCGACTGGGTCCGAGGCGAACCGAATATTTGACAGGGAGGACACCGAATGGACAGAAGACGGTTCATACAATCGACATCGGCCGCGGCCGCGGCCGCCGCGGCGATCGTCGGAGCGAACAAGGCCGGCGCGGCTCCGGTCGATGTAAAGACCGACCTTTTAATCATCGGCAGCGGCTTTGCCGGACTTTGGGCCGCGGTCACCGCGCAGGCCGGCGGGGTTAAAAGAATAGCTGTCGCGGACAAGGGATCCATCGGGCTTTCAGGCCAGTCCAGAATGGCCGCGGCCAATACCATCGTCTGCATGCCCAGAGACAATCCCGATGTCTGGCTGAAGGACTTTGTCGAGGCCCAGGGCGGCCTGTGCAGGCAGGACATGGTCATGGACCTGATCGAGACATCCTATGACAGGATAAAAAAACTCGAGTCCTGGGGAGTCAAATACGCGCTTTCCGCATTCCGCATGAACTCTCGCGGTCTGGATCACGCCAAGAAGCGGATGAGGGCCAGGTACAAAGACATGGCCGGCGGAAGGGCCATCGTGGCCGGGCTTTTGGACAGGGTCGAGAGCGGAAATGCCGCGCTGTTTCCCAAGACCATGGTAACGAGCCTGCTCGGAAAAAACGGAAGGGCGGCCGGAGCGGCGGGGGTTCACAGGATAACAGGGGAGCCTGTCGTGTTCTCGGCCCGCGCGGTGATCGTCGCGGGAGGCGATTGCAGCTTCCGGGGCAACTACCCGGGTGTGGACCAGTCAACGGGCGACGCGTTCGCGCTGGGCTACAAAGCCGGGGCCGGGCTGAGCAACATGGAGTTTCTGGGCAGCAATACCAATCCCATAGGCTGGGGGATGGAAGGGACAGGGCCTGTGACCGAGCTGGGGGCGAAATTCCTCGATAAAAACCACAAAAGCTTCATGGAAAATTACCGGCCCGAGGCGGACAACACAAGGACATGCTACATCGCCCAGGCCATGGCCGCGGAAGCGGAAAAGGGAAACGGTCCGCCCTTCTACCTGGACATGAGGCCCCTGATGTTTCCCGGAATCATCGAGCGGGGCTTCAACTCCTACGGAGGCTGGATTCCCCTGAATCACCGGAGGCTAAAAGAGGCGGGAATAGACGTGTTCGATGATGTCCACGAGTGGGCTCCCGCCGTACAGACACTGCGCGGAGGGATAAGGACGGACATCGACTGCATGTCGGATGTGCAGGGGCTGTTTGCCGCGGGAATTTCCCAGGCCCTGGACCCGGGCCTGTTCGGGGGCTGGTCCAGCGCCAGAGCGATGTGGTCGGGCGAGAGAGCCGGCATGGCCGCGGCAAGGTTTCTGAAAGACGCGGAAGACGTCTCCCCCGATAAGAATGAAGTCCGGAAGGAGCGAAGAAAAGCGGTGGAGGCCCTTGAAAGAAAGACCGGCCCGAACGCGGACAGGGTGTGCGAATCCCTTCAGAACGTCATCTTCCCTTATGCCGTGAGCATCCGCAAAAGCGCGGCCACCCTGGAAAAAGCCCTCGCGAAAACGGAGCGCATCAGGTATGAAGACGTCCCGGCAATGAAAGCCTCCGACCCGCACGAGCTGGTCAAGGTTCATGAAACACGGAACATGGTCCTGGTCGCGGAGACTTTCCTGCGGGCCTCGCTCTCAAGGGAAGAGTCCCGCGGGGATCACTTCCGCGCGGATTTTCCCGATACGGACAATAACCGGTGGCTGAAATGGGTCAACCTGAAAAGGGGAGCGAAAGAGGCGATGGAGATATCCTTCGAGCGCATTCCCGTCGAAAAGTACCCTTTTCAGCCCAAAGACGTAAAAGGGGTGTAGGATTATGATCGAATCGATTGACAAGGACAAATGCGTCTGCTGCGAGACATGCGTGGAGGTCTGTCCTATGGATGTCTTCCGCATCAACGAAGACGAGGCTCACTCGGAGACAAGGTATCCGGGCGACTGCCAGACATGTTACACCTGCGAGTTGGAATGTCCCCAGAACGCCATCCGGGTGGGACCCTGGAGAAAGAAACGAGCGCAGGCCTGGTAAAAACAATGGCCAGGGATCGAAAAAAAACCGCGATTGCGGTTTTAATCATATCGGCATTGGCAGGCGCGCGCTCACATGCATCGGAAAAGTTCTGCCGCCGCCCGGTCGAAACGGAGCAGGCGGTGACCGGCCTCGAAACCTGCGCTCTTGCTGTCTGTGTTTACCGGGGCGTCCCCTTTGCAGCGCGGCCAACCGGGGTTTTGCGCTTCCGCGCACTTCCGCCGCCTCCAACCAGGGACGGCCATGCATATCAAAGCGAAACTGGAAAACGACGGGAATTGAAAATACGGGGAGGAGAGCGCAGGCTCTTCCGGTCGGTATTGTCGAAAAATCAGGGAGGAACGAATGGACAGAAGAGAATTCGGAAAAATATCCGGGGCCGCAGCCGCGGCCATGGCTTTGCCGGTCGGCCGCTCCAGGGCTTCGGACGATTTCATCGAAACAGACCTTCTGATCGTCGGAAGCGGCTTTGCGGGGCTGTGGGCAGCTCTGGCCGCGTACGAGAGCGGTATAAAAAACATAGCGATAGTCGACAAGGCATCCATTGGCCGTTCGAGCATGTCGAGCATGTGTGCGGGCGCGACCATATACCGCTTTCCCGGTGACGATCCGCAGGAGTGGCTACGCGACGTGGCCGAGGCCAACAACTACCTTTCAAGGCAGGACCTGATCTCCCGGATTCTCGACACGAGTTACGACAGGTATCGGAAGCTGGAGTCATGGGGAGTGAAGTACCACCGTGCTCCGACCGGACAAAAGCGGATGCCCTCCCGAGGTTTCAAGCACTTGCGGATGTGCGTGCTTCCGGCCTGGAAGGAAAAACAGGGCGGGTCCGCTGTAGCCGCCGCTCTGTATGAACAGATCGAGGGCCGCAAGCCCCTCATCTTTTCCAAGACCATGATCACGGAGCTGCTTCTGTGCGACGGCCGGGTAGCCGGAGCCGTGGGCGTGAACAGGCTCGATGGCACCACCGTCGCCTTCAGAGCCCGTTCCGTCATCCTCGCCGCGGCGGATTGCAGCTTCCGCGGCAATTACGCGTGCGTTGATCAGGTCACGGGGGACGGGTTCCGCCTGGCCTACCAGGCGGGAACCAGGCTGACAAACATGGAGTTCCTGTGCTCGAACACCGCTTCGCCCCATTACGGGTTCGAGGGAACCGGGGTGGCTGCGCGCTACGGCGCGAAATATCTGAACAAAAACAGGCACCCCTTTATGAAAGACTATCATCCGCACGGGGACAAGGCCGAGGTCGCTTACATAACCAGGGCCATGGCCGAAGAGGTGGAGAAGGGCAACGGACCGCCCATGTTCTTCGATCTTTCGGCCCTGCCCTTCGGGTTGACTGGTGAATGGGCCCTGTCCAAGGTCGGCGGGTGGGTCAAGTTAAACCTGGAGCGCCTGAAGGAAAGGGGACTCGATATTTTTTCCCGGCCCCAGGAATGGGTCGCGGCAATACAGACCCTGCGGGGAGGAGTCAGAACAGATTCCGATTTCATGTCCGATATCCCGGGGCTCTTCGCGGCCGGAATGACTCAGTCCATCGACCCGGGGCTGTTCAACGGCTGGTCCACCATGAGGGCCATGGGAAGCGGAGAGCTGACGGGCAGGAGCGCAGCGCAATTTATAAAAGGCAGCGCTGATGTAAAACCCGACCCCAGGGAGGCTTCGGCCGCCGTTAGGCGGGCGAAGGCCGCGCTGGGAAAAGAATTAGGCGTGAGCCCTGAGAAGGTTCTCTCCGAGATACAAGAGACCATGGCTCCATACCCCGTGTGCATAAGGCGCAGCGAGAAGAGTCTTTCGAAGGCGCTCCGTATCATAGAGCGCATCCGGGATAACGATCTGCCCGGCCTGGCCGCAGAAGACCCTCATGAGCTGGGCAAGGCTCACGAGGCCGTCAACATGACCCTGGCCGCGGAACTCTATCTGCGGGCGGCCCTGACCCGGAAGGAGTCGCGCTCCGATCATTTCCGGGTGGAGTTCCCGAAGCTCGATAATCGAAACTGGCTGAAATGGATTAATCTGCGAAAAGACAAGGACGGCTCTCCCTTGATGGAGTTCGAGGATGTCCCGGTCTCGAGGTATCCGGTAAAGCCCGGATAGGGAAGCGGACGTGCGGGGAGCTTCCGGCTAACTGCTTCCGCCGACTCGCAATTAAGGGGACGTATTTTCTGTTCAGACATGAACTTGTTCATTCGCTCAGCACTTAGTCCTGAGTAAATAATTTCGTCACAGAACTTATGAATCGGAGGACTAAGTCTCCTTGAATTGCACCCGGTTTCTTGGACACCAATTAAGCACATGCGGCCATCCTTGTCAAGCCTGCCTGCCGCGGCGGGCGCGGCGCAGGCAGGAAAAGTGATCCGCGAGCCGATCTCAAGTGCAATGCCCTGCGCCTCGAGCTCGTCCGAGCGCACGGTGATCCTCCCGTCAATCTCGATGTCCTCGCCGCCGGGGAGTACGAGCCTGTCTTTCTCCAGCTTCAATCGAGCGCGTACTGCAACGGGGTCTGTGAACCTTTTCTCTTGCACCGGCTCGCCGTAAAGTGGATCGGTCACGGTCGAAGCCGTGTCCACCGACTGCACCAGGACCTCGGCGCTGAACTCCTCGAACAAGGGAGAGAGCGCCTTGTCCCAAGCGGACCTTACACCTTCCTTTAAACCCATCAGATCACCATCGCTTCCAGGTCGCGCCTAAAGCGCACCAGCAGCCGGTCAGCCTCCACCAGGCCGGTGGTGCGCTTCTTCTCCGCGCTCACGCTCGCATGGCGCGGGTACTCGTACTCGACCGAGAGGTCGTCAATCTTCACCCGCTTGATGCCGATGGCCTTGGACGTGGTGTTCGCCTGCGACTCGGATACGTCCGTTTCCGTCTGCTTTGCCCGCAGGATGGCGAGCGCAAGCAGGATGCTCGCTTCCTTGACCTCGGCTGGAGGCTCCTCGTAATGGTGGAGGAGCTCGACCGCTACGGCGTTGTGTTGAAAAGCATCACCGAGCCTTTTGATACGGCCAATGCCGCGGGCAAGATGATGCTCCAGATGCTGGGCGTGTTTGCCGAGTTCGAGCACGCCACCATAGTCGAGCGCACCCGTGCCGGCATGGAGAAGAAGACCCAGAGCGGCAAGTGGGTCGGCGGCAACGTTCCTTACGGGTATCGCCTGGAACCTGAGAAGGGCCTGGTCGTACACGAAGAAGAAGCCCTCCTCGTCAAGAAGATGTTCAAGATGTACGTGTTCGGCAGGGACGGCTGCACCACCATAACCA
>CAYQTK010000116.1:0-12715 GCA_964420375.1 uncultured bacterium | reverse complement strand
GACTAGTGCTCTGTCAAGCGTTTTTCGTCGCTTACAAGACTGATCTTCTTCGTGCGAGCGACTTTTAGTCGCGATATCAGTCGCTCGGACACTATGCGTCAGGGTGAGCTTTTCAAGACACTAGCAGTCGGTTTATATGACCCGGTTTGATTGGAAATAATGTTATTGGGGAGGGCTTATGCGGAGCATGAGGAATCTGGTTCTTTTTTTGGTTTTCATCTCACTTTTTGTGGTCTCTTCACCAGGCGATGTAAAACCTGCGTTTCGCGGCAAGAGCGACGTTCCCTACAAGGTATACGTGATCCTGGGGATGCACGCCAACTTCTACCACTCCTGGCGGGGCGACACACCTGACGAGGCCGGTTTCGGCACCGACATCCGTGTTGTCCGCGAGGTTTTGCGGATGCTTGACGAAGCCAACGCGCAGGGGCTGGACGCCCGGGCCTACTGGGAAGGCGAGAGTCTTTTCACCTTCGAGGACATCATACCCGAGTACGCGCCCGACATAATCGAGAAAATCCGTCGCCGGATCAACGACGGCCATGATGAGTTCATGCCCGCGCCGTACTCGAACACTCTTTTCAGCGCGACCACTGAGGACGAGATGCGAGCGGTGCTGGAGTGGTCCGTCTCCAACCCCTGGGGATCGGGAGCCAAGGACCTTTTCGGTGAATATGTTCCTTTCACCCGGCCGCAGGAAGGCATGGGGACCAGCGGCCAGGTGCCCGTCATCCTGGACGAGGGCTTTGAAGGACTGGTCTACGCTTACTCCACCTACTCGTTTACCACCTTCTCCAACTTTGTAAAGCCGTTGCCGCCCGAGCAGCGCTACGGCGTGACCCGGCTGAGGATGCGCGAAGGCGGTCCCCCCATCAAGCTGTTTCCCTGCGTGTCCGCCGCGGACGTGGTGAACTTCGTCTCTATGGAGAAATGGCTTTTAAAGCTCAGGAAGATGCAGACCAGCGGCGAGGTCAAAAGCGACCTGGTGATCCACATCAACTTTGACGCGGACGCCGAGACGTGGCTGCCCATGCTCCCCGGGCCGCTGTCCGGCTTTCCCAACGCCGGCGGTCTTCCGGAGTACATAAAGGACATAAACAAGTACGAGTGGGCGGAGTTCACCATACCAAGCGAGTACCTGGAGAGCCACGAGCCCGCGGGCGAGGTCTTGATAAAGCAGGACCTGGCCGACGGCGGCTGGGACGGCAACTACTCGTGGGCGGAGAAGTACCCCAGTCACATGATCTGGACCGACCTCGAGAAGTCCCGGCTCTACACCCGGCAAGCAGAGGCCTTGATGGACAATGCGCCGGAAGACGTCCGCAAGAAGGCCAATGACATGCTTTACAACGGCAGGGACTCGAGCTTCTTTCAAAGATTGAGAGGGCTATCCACTACGCATTTCGGAATGAGCACGCCCCTGGTGAACGAGCAAAGACAGGCTGTGGCCGAAGAGGTGGCTTGCGACACCAGGGACAAAGCGGACCGGGCGAGGCGTCTTTTAAGCGAGTCGGTCCGCGGCAGCGGCGATGCCGGAGAGCTGCTCTACTCCTTCCGGGTGAGCGCGCCGCCCGCGGGCAAGGGCCTGCGGGAGACAGGGTCCCGGAACCTGGTGCGCCTGCCGGTGATCCTTCCTTCCCCCTGTCCCGGCCTGAAGCTTACGGACGGCTCCGGTAACGAGCTCGATTTCTCGCTGGTGAACGTAAGCGACCTTGACGAGGGCAGGACAGAGGCCGAGGTCATGGTGCTTCTCGAGCTTGAGCCCGGCGAGACGCGCACGCTTAAGCTCATGAAGACCGATAAACAAGCACCAGCAAGTGCTCCCGAAAGTCTTGCCGAGCTTTCCAACGGCCATGTGGCGCTTGAAGTGGACACCGAGCAGGGGATCAAGTCTCTCAAGGTAGAGGGGCAGCAAGTGGGCGGCCCGGAGTTCCTGTCTCACTTTATCACCTACCGGATGAACAAGAAGCGGCAAAGCCATTATGCCGGGCCTTACCGGCTGGTTGACCTTTCGCGGGAGCGCAGGAAGGGGATGGAACGTGCCGGCCTTTCCACCGAGGTCCCCTTCCGGACGCCCCACGGCGAAGCAACGGCCCGGCTGGACATCATCTTCACCTTGCCGGAAGACGCCCCCTGGCTGGTTGCCGACGTCAAGGTCCAATACCCTTACACCAAGAAGGAGGACATCATCCACACCATGCAGCAGAAGCTGCGGCGCTACCTTGACCTGGACTGGATCGAGGTCGCCCCTTTCCAACTCCACCCGCTCCTCGACTCGTCACGGCAGGACCCGGTAAGGGTGTGGAAGCACAACTGGCTGGACGTGACTTCGTACTACGACATGAACTACGCGCAGATAAACCCTGAAAACGCGGAGTGGGACTCCATGAACCACCAGGTGACCGCGGGATGGGTGGCTGTCACCGACAAGAGCAAGGGACTGCTGGTGGGCCAGAACGCCGAGGTCTTATCATCATACGCCTTTGCTCCCATGCGGCTCCGGGAAGACGAGGACCGCAACCAGAAGCTGTGGATAAACCCGTTCGGGTCCTATCACGGCGAGCAGATGGACTACTCCCACCTGGGAGGGACCGGCGTCGGCTCGGAGATCGCCGACATGGCCTCAGCGGCGCTCCGGCCCAACGGACCGAGCTATAACGGCAAAACCGAGAGCTTCTCGCTTCTCTTGGCCCCCTACCGGGGAGACGAGCCTCCCCGCCGGCTGCAGGAGGATGCCGAGGCCTTCTTCTATCCGCCGGCCGTGGTCTACACCAACACACCACCGGGCGTCGAAGCCCGCTTCAAAGAGGACATCCAAAAGACGGTAGCAAAGGCCCGCCTCCAAAAGGCCCGCCAGGCAGAAGGGCCGCTTCCCAAGCCGCGGGCGTTCCTGGTGAACCCCACTGATAAAGCGGTGGACGTGGTGTGGGACGAACCCCCTGAGCCCCGCGTACAAGGATACGAGATACGCTATAAAAGAGAAGACGCAGACACCTGGAAGACAGTGGAGACAGGACCTGAACGGCGGCACCACATCGAGCCTCTTATAAACGGCGAGGATTACGTCTTCCGGATGAGATCAACCGGCACGGGCAGACAGAGCGAGTGGACCGAGACCATCGAGTGCGAAGTCGGGCCGGTGGAAACCGGGGGGGTCCTCTCCGCAGCAGAAGGAGCAAGCCCGGGCCTGGTCAACAAGATGCTCTATTACTCGTGGGTCCATCTTTTGACCACTCCTTGAACTCTTTGAATATTTTTGACCGCCGGTCCTCTCGTGTTGGAAAATACTCCGCAGGACAAGGAGGCACAATGAGAAAGACAAGTATTGTTTGCGCCGTTTTTCTGCTGTGCTCGGTTCCGCTTTCCGTGTCTTCCTGGAACGAGAAGACGGATTGGAAACTCGCCAAACAGCGCGACAGCTTCCGGGCGTATTACGACTACCTGGAGGAACACCCCCGCGGGCCGCACGCAAAGCAAGCCCGGCGGACGGCGGCAAAGCGCGCGGCCGATGAGATGCGCTCGTCCGCCCGGCGCTGCGGCAAGCTCTTTCCGCAGATGGCCTACTTTGCTATGGTCCGGGCCAAGCCTCCAGCGGCGAGCCTTTCCATCCTCGATTTCTCTCTTTCCCGCGCCGCTGCGTGCGAGTACTCCTTTCATCTCGACATCGACGAGATGAGAAAAGCCTTGCAAGGGCTCATAAAGGTACGGGAGGAAGTAAAGGACACGGACCGCTTTCCGACACGGGCCATGCTTGACCTCGACAGTATACTCCTCGACCTCGAACAGGCCATCGTCAACGAGCTCGACAGCAAGATATTCATGTGCGGAAACCAGAGCGCATGGACCGACACCTCCCCGGAAGAGTTCCGGGAGTGCGCGTCGGCTCACCTTTCGGAAAAGAAAAAAATCGTTCCCCAAGCGGCAAAGCAGATATCGTTTGACCTTAACCATATAAGCGGGATGGAAAAGGACTACCGCAAGGACTTCTGGAAGAGGTACTACAGGATAAGCGACAACAAGGCGTTTGCCGGGTTCGTGGTTCACGCGGGCGCCGTGCACCTTCTGGAAAGGGCGAAGAGCGGAGAGGACAGCGCTCTGATCTCGATGCGGATCGAAAGGGTGATAAACCGGGTGGACAAGTACAGGTCCAAGCTGAAGCCGATGCCCGGTAAAGCCGGCAAAGGAGATAAAAATGGCGGATGACAACGGACAAGGGAAGAAATGGGATGGTCTCGGCAGGCGGGATTTTATTAAGTCAGGTGCTGCTGCGGGAGGGGTCTCTCTGCTTCCCCGCCTGGCGCGCGGTTCAGAGAGGCCTAATATCCTTCTTATCACCGCGGACGACCTGGGCTGGAAAGATATGGGATGCTACGGGCACCCCGACATCCAAACGCCCAACCTGGACGCGCTCGCCGGCGATGGCGTCAGGTTTACCAACGCCTTTGTCGCCTCGCCATCGTGCAGCGCTTCGCGGGCGTCCATTATAACCGGGCAGGCCCCTCATTCCGTGGGAGTGCTCGGGCTGACCCACCGGCACGTGCAGTACCAGATGGACGCGAACATACTTACCATGCCGCAGGTATTGAAGGACAACGGTTACTTCACCGGCATCCACGGCAAGTGGCACGTGGCCGCTTTCAAGCCTGCCGAGCTTTTCGGCTATCAGCTCCGGATGAGCATCATGAAGATCAAGGACACCGCCAAGGCCAAGTGGTTCATATCAGCCAACCGGGACCGGCCCTTCTATCTCGAGCTTAACTTCATGCAGACCCACCGGCTGGATGACGGGACCTTCAAGATGCACAAGGACTTTCCGGTGGACCCCGACTCCATAAGCGTTCCCGACTACTGGTGCCTTCCCAACTGGCGCTCCATCAGGGAGGACGTGGCCAGGTACTACAGCCAGGCTGCAAGAATGGACCACATGATCGGCGACATCCTCTCCCACCTCGATTCGCTGGGGCTTGCTGAAAACACCCTGGTGATATTCGTGTCCGATAACGGCCCGCCGTATCCGGGCTGCAAGACCACCTGCTACGACCGGGGTATCGGCACGCCGCTCATACTGCGGTGGCCCGCCGGCCTGCCCGCGGGCGAGGACCGCGAAGAGCTCGTCAGTACGGTTGATCTGATGCCCACATGCCTGGAGGCTGCGGGTCTCCGGGTGCCGCCGATGGTGCAGGGATCGTCGCTTCTTCCCCTGGCCGCGGGCGATGCGGGCGATTTCCGCCACGAGGTCTTCGCAGAGGTCACCTATCATCTTCTCTTCACGCCCATGCGTGCCATCCGGACGTCCAAGTACAAGTACATCGAGAACCTGAACTCGACCCCCACCGGCCTGGACCAGAACAAGCGGTTCGAGTGGGCGCAGAAGGTGGCTGAGCTACCCGACCAGAAGTGCTGCGTGCCCCGCCCGCCGGAGGAGCTCTTCGACCTGGAGAAAGACCCCCACGAGCAGAACAACCTGGCGGAAAGCGATGAACACGCGGATGTTAAGAAAGACCTTATTAAAAGGCTCCACGCCTGGAGGGAAAGGACGGACGACCCTTACCCCGACATTTAGCCGTTGTCTTGCCGGCCGGATTCTGTCCGTTGTTCTTTGCGCAGCTTGGTTTTTTCCATCTTGCCGAGGTGGGTGCGGGGAAGCTCCTTTACGAACTCGACGCGGCGGGGGGTCTTGTAGCCGGCGATCCTGCCGTTGCACCAGGAGATGACGTCTTCTTGCGTAAGCCCGGAGTCCGCTCTTTTTACCACCACCGCCTTCACGCTCTCGCCCCACAAAGGGTCGGGCTCGCCGATGACGGCGACGTCGCTTACGTCGGGATGTTCGGAGAGCACCTGCTCGACCTCTGCGGGAAAAATGTTCTCGCCGCCCGAGATCACCAGGTCCTTCTTGCGATCCACGATGTAAAAATAGCCGTCCTCGTCCTGCCGGCCCATGTCGCCGGTGTAGAGCCAGTCGCCTTGCAGAACGTCGGAGGTGGCCTCCACGTTGTTCCAGTAGTACTTCATGACGTGGTTGGCCTGGATCACTACTTCGCCGACTTCGCCGGGCGCAACTTCCGCTCCGGAGTGATCGACAAGCTTGATCCGGGTGTGAAAAAAGGGCAGCCCGCACGAGCCCGCCTTGGTAAGGGCGTGCTCGAAGTCGATGACCAGTGCGGGTCCTGCAGACTCGGTAAGTCCGTAGAGCTGCCTCACCCTGATCTGCGAGTCGGCATACTCCCGGATAAGCTCCGGCGGCACTGCGGAGCCATAGGCCAGGATGCTTCTTACGCCGGAGAAGTCACAGCTTTGGAAGCGGGAGGAACTCTTGATCAGGTCAAGCATGGTGGGCACGGCCCCGAACGAGGTCACGTCTTCGGTCTGGATATGTTCGAGGAGCCGATCGGGCTCGAACCTGGGCATGAGCACGCACCTTGTTCCCCGGTGCATGAAAAAGGGCAGCCATCCCAATGCCCCGATGTGAAAGAGCGGCAGGGTGAGCAGGAAGGTGTGCCCCATCTGGTGCAGGGTGGCGATTGCGGAGACCGCTGCCCAGAAGAAGTTCTTGTGGGACAGCACCACTCCCCGCGGGCCGGTGATGGACCAGATGGTGTAGAGGATAACCAGCTCGTCGTCGTCGCCCGCCTGCTGAGCGGGCTCGCTGTCATCAGCCTCTTCCAGGAGCTCGTTGTAGGAAAGCCCCCCGGCAGGAGGGTCTCCGGTGGAGACCATTTTAAAGGACGAGGCCCCGGTATCTTCCACCACCTGTTGAAACTCGGGCGCGCACACCAGCACGTCAATGCCGGAGTCGTTGAAAATGGACTCGAGTTCGGGGGGGGCCAGCCGGTAGTTGAGGGGCACCATGATCGAGCCCGTCTTTGCCAGCCCGAAGAAGAGGTCGAAGTACTCGACTGAGTTCAGGCTGAGAACTCCCACCCTGTCGCCGGGCCTGACCCCGATCTTCTTCATGGCGTGGGCTGCGCGGTTGGCCCGTTGGTTGAGATCGTCAAAGGTGTACCTCTGGCCTTCGCAAACCAGGGCTTCCCGCCGGGGACTCAGCATGGCCCGCCGGGCCAGAAAATCTCCGATGTTTATCCTCATAACTCCTGCTCTCCCTGTAGCACGATTCTTTATTATCTTTAATCGCCCGTCAAGCAGTAATGTTCTTTCATGGCTGCCCCCAGCCTCTTACGAAGGCGGAGGGCTTTGCGGTTATTACCGTCCAATTTTAACGAAACCTCTACAAGCTCCATGCCTCTGCATGTCCTGCCCATGTTGATCCCGGCTTCGTAGGCCGCCTGGTAGTAGCTGCGGGCGATATCCTCATCGGAAAGGCCCTCATAAGCACGGGCCAGGGAGTCCATGGCCCTGTCCTCCCATCCCCCGGAGGGCCCTATTAATTTGTTGCGCACCAGCGTCCGCACTATCTCCATAGACAGAATCCGCTGTCCCTCAGGATGGGGATGGCAATGATCGAAGAACAACGAGTCGCCCGGGGCGGCGGACACGGAAGCAGCGCCGGCAAACACTTCTGCTGCGTCGGCAAGCATTGAGCCTTGTTTGTCTGAAGTGCGGCGAATGACGTTCTCCATGCGCGAGAGCACCCGCACCGGCACCGGGTCCAGGTCGCGCGCCCGGCGCCACAGCTTCAGGGGATCGGCTCCCTTCCCGCCCAGACCGTGCCTGGCCCATGCCTCTTCGTAAAAGATCCAGGCATCGGGAGCGCCTGACTTGTTCTCCTTTATAAGCGATAGCGCGCTTTCGTACTTTCTTTCTTTAAGGAGCCGGTCGATCTTTTCCTGAGTCTTTCTTTCGACCCGCGATTCTCCATAAGGGTGATAGTCCTTTATGTTCGCAGGCGGCACGACCAGCACGAGGGAGACACCGCTGCGTTTACACAGCCGGGCCATGGCTGTAATGCTTTTTTCAAAGTCCTGAGTCGCCAGGCTGCGTTCCCTGTCGTTTACCTGGTGGGCGTTCCAGTTTACTTCGTCCGCCTTTCCCATAAATGCAGCGGCCGCGCCGTAAAGAACGCGATAGAGCCGCACGTGGTGCAGGGCCTTGCTGATGTCTGTTTCGGTCACATTCTCGAACCTCTGCTCGAGAAACTCGTTGTTGCCGGTCATGAGCACTATTACGTCAGGATCGTAGGTCAGCAGTTCCTCCACTACCGGCAGAAGCCTGTAGGAGGCATAACCGAACCCGCCCGCGTTGATGACCTCGTGCTCCCGCGAAGGCTCGGCAGCGTCCAGGGCAACGGACAAGAGCCTGCCCGGACCGTAATCCTCCTGCAACGGAAACCCCATGGCAACACTGCCGCCGGTTATAAACACCCGCAGGGTCCCGGGCCTCTTCTCCTTCTGAAAAGACTGGTAAAGGAAGTACTTCTTCCTGTCCGGCCGGGTTCTCAAAAACTCCCCCTTCTGCTCATAGACCCGGCCCTCTAAAGCAAACGTCTCGGAGACCGGCCTCGCCGGAGGAGCCACGTTAAAAAGCCGCAACAAAGCCTCGGTCATGGCCAGAAGCAGCAAGCCGAAGGCAAGTGCGAAAAGTCTTCTGCGAGCTTTGTGGTTTGTCTTTTCCATCTGTCGCTATTTTTAAATGTGATTGATTATTGCCTTTGCTTTACTTTCTAAAACCGCTCCCCGCCTTCCGGAGTCCCCTCACAACTCTCTCTGCGGGCCCAAACAACTCTACATCAGTATGACCCACACAACTCGGTTATGTGGGCGGGTGTGCTTTGCGCGAGTGCAGGAATCTTTAACCGGGCTTGCTCATGCCAAAAAAAGCAAAAGTCAACGATCGCGACTAAAGTCGCTCGCACAGTTCTTATTCTTTTTCATAAGAAAAAATCAGTGAATCCTAAGCGCCCCCATATTCTTTTCCGCGGTTTATGCTTACGACATGTCTACACCTTAATCCCCGCCTTCCTGATCAGGATGTCCGCCAGGATGCCGGCTGCAAATGCATAGGCCATGTTGGTGCCGGCCACTGCGATGCCTGCTACCAGGACGGTTACGAACAGGTGGTGTTTTTCCTGTATGTCGCGGACGAGAAGCGCAAGCTCTATACCTGCGAACACGAGGAGGACTCCGAGCACTGATTGGGGGATCACGGTGATAAGGTCGAGGGCGAGCTTTCCGAAAGCAAGCGCCAGCACCAGGCAGACCGCGCCGATCATCAGGTTGGAGCCTCCGGTGCGGGCGCCGAAGCGGTAGTGGGCGGCCAGCCCTCCTGCGCCGTGGCACATGGGCATGGCCGCCATGAGTCCCGCGGGGATGTTGATTATGCCCATGGTGGCTGCGAACCGCCCGGGCGTGGCCCTGCCGATGTCGGGGCTTTCCGGGAACAGGGAGCAGGCGGTATCAGCGGTGCCCACCGCGGCATTGCCGATGGTCAAAGGAAGCTGGGGGATGACCAGCAGCACCAGCGCAGCGCCGAACTGGTCGAGCGAGGGAAAACCCTTCATGCCGGGAACGAGAATCGAAAGCCGCTGCGGGCCCCAGGCGAAAGAGACATCGGAGAGGCCCCCCAGCAAAGCGCCCCCCAGAATGCCCGCCAGCAGAGCCGCAAGAGCCGCGGGAACGCGCTGGTTGTTTATAAGCACAAACACCATCACGAAGGCGGCCACGCCGAATACAATATTTATTGGCAGACCGAAAAGGTACATCTTGTCGCCGCCTATAAACACCTCGGGAGCGACAATAAGGTTAAAGCCTTTGCTCATAAGGATGATGCCCAGGCCGAGCTGGATGCCCCGGATTACCGGCCGGGTGAAGAGCTTGGACACTGTCTTCATGGCCCCTGAAAAAGCGAGTATGAGGAGAATAACGCCGAAGGTCATGCCTGCCGCGGCAATGACCGGCTCGGTAATGGTCGCCGGAGAAGCGATGGCCAGGGCCCCCACCACCTTTAACGGCTGCACCGGAATGGGCAGGCGGTAGTAAAGACCGGCCATTATATAGAAGACCCCCACCCAGAGCAGCACCGAGGTGGGGGACAGCTTATTGAACAAGATCATGCCCGCGGCGATGGGGATCAACGTGCCCACGTCGCCAAGCGATCCGGCAAGCTCCATGCGGTCGAACCTGAATGCGCGCTCTTTGTTCTGCTCCTTCATAAAGCCGGCATATCCCCACGCGGTTTACAAAAAAGGTTCAAATAATTGGAGAAGACAAGTTTCCAGTCAAGCCTACTCTGATGCATAGTGTGCGAGCGACTTTAGTCGCGACTTCCGCCGATTCGCACACAACTTATAAACTTTGATGTGATCCGCTGCCTGCCGCACTCGAAAAAGGCGTTTCCGGACAGGCCTACTTGTCAAGAGTGCTTTTCAGCCTGTTGATATGTCCCCTGCCCAGGCCGCGGACCTCGCAGCCCTGCTCGAGGTACGACTTGATCTTGTCGTCGGAGAGGATGGCGAACCCGTCAATGACCGCCAACGGTTTGCCTGCCCACTTTACCACCCGGTACGGGTCGAGGTCGAGGTACTGCCGGTGGCGGACGGCAAAGAACACTGCGTCCATGCTTTCTATAGCACTCTCCAGGTCCTGCTGGACCTCGAGGGCCTTGAGTGCTTGCTGGTTGTCGAAGAACCTGGACAGGGAATGGCCGGGATAGGGATAGAAGTCCTGGTTCTCGAACTCCCACCAGTGCTCGACGTAGGGGTCGTGCGCATACACCTTGGCGCCCAGGTGGGCAAGCTTGCGGACCACCAGCTCCGAGCCGCTGTAGCGCGTGTCACCCACGTCCTCCCGGTAGCTCGCACCGCAGACCAGCACCCGGGCGCCGGAAACGCCCGTGCCCGACGACTCGAGGGCGTCCGTGATAACGTCAGCAGCGTGAAGCGGCCGGGTGTCGTTGATATTGATGGAAAGCGGGGTGATCCGGAAGATGCTCTCGTCGTCCTTCAAAATATGGCGGTGGGCCCACACCCCGAGCCCGCCGTCCTTGGGAAGGCAGTAGCCGCCGATGCCCGGGCCGGGAAACAGCATGTTCGAGTGGGTGGGCCGGACCTTGATGGCTTCGATCACCTTGGAGAGATCAACGCCGTGCTTCTCCGCGAACCTGGTCCACTCGTCCATGAAAGCCAGTATGGCCGCCCGGTAGCTGTTCTCGACTATCTTGGCGGTCTCGCTCTCGATGGGCCGGTCCAGGATGGTCAGCGGGTATTCCTCCACGTTGATGACCTCGGAGAGGAACTTGGACACCCGCCGGGTGCTGATGTCGTTCACGCCCGAGCAGACCCGCCAGAAGTCGCGGACGCTGGAGACGTACTTCTTGCCGGGCATGACCCTCTCGTAGGAATGGGCCAGGAGCGGCCCGGCCTTGATGCCGCGCTCGGCAAAGGCCTCTTCGAGTACCGGACAGGCCACCATCTCGGTGGTCCCCGGAGCTACAGTGGTCTCGATCAGCACCAGGGCCTCCGGACGCATGTTCTCCCCGATGATCCGGATCGAGTTCTCCAAAGCCTCCATGGTCACCCGGCCGCTCTCCAGGTCGCCCAGGTCCTCTTTCATGTAGTCGCATTGCACGTCAACCACGATCACGTCCGCGAACTTCAGGGCGTCATTGGTAAAGGTCGCCATCAGGGTCTTCTTGTCGAGCACGCAGGAGCTGATAAGGCGGTCCACCTCGGGGTCCTCCGACTTCACCGGCGACTCGCCAAGGTTTATAAGCGGTATCTTCCAGTATGAACGGGGGCTCGGCCGCTGCATGCCGATCACAAACTTGCCGGGCCGGCCGGTGTTCTTGTCCACCGAGTCGGCAACCACCGCGGCCATGACCGCGCCCACAAAACCGAGACCCACGACCACCACTATCTCGAAGCCTTCCCGCCTCTTCTCCAGTACAAGCTCGTCGAGCTTCTCCCGCTCCGCGCTGTAATCCCGGGAAGTAGGAAGCGTAAACACCCTTCCGTCCGGGCTCATCGAGGTCTGGCTTCTGTCCGTGTCCTTTTTGTCCATGCTCTAATAAGCTCCTTTAACCGCCGTAGCTTCAATAAAATTAGCAGAACGTCGGACTCTAATCAAACCTTGCAGCTTATCTCGGCGGGTGTTGAAAACAACTCGGGGGAGGCAGGCTGGAGAAGGCGGGGTTAAAAAGCGACTTCGCGGGGGCTGTCTATCGTTTCCGGAGCCTCTATTGATTAATCGCCGGCATCCGCCGGTTTCTCCTGTTTCTTTCTCATGTGCCGAAAATAAAGTACGCCGATGGACAGGCCGGCAGCGGACAGGAGTACAATATTACTCGAGAACCCGATGTAGTCCAGCGAAAAGTCCTTATCGCTGAACGGGAAAAGAAGCAGGAGCGGCCAGGAGCAAACCATGTCCATCAAAAGATGGGCCGCGATGGAAAACAGGGCGATCAAGTAATAAAACAGATAACGGTCCCGGACCCGTATCCATGCAGGGGATGCGGCAAGCGCTGCGAAGACGGGAGCTGCGAAAACGGTATGCGTTAAAAGCCGGTGCTTGCGGACGTACAGGCCATAGTCATATATTTGCAAAAGGGAGTCCACATCAAGCAGGGCCGAGGTTAAAACCGCGGTTAAAACAACCGCATAGAGGTTGTCCCTTTTGCCGGCCGCGGTCGCGCCAATCAGCAACCCGGTCATCGAGTGGGCCATGGTGACGTATGATACTGACGCATAGTGTGCGAGCGACTGATTCCGCGAGTAAACTCGCTCGCACAAAAAATATCTATCTTGTAAGCGTCGAAAAGAGTCCGG
>CAYQTK010000115.1:0-12793 GCA_964420375.1 uncultured bacterium | reverse complement strand
ATGAGGATACATAAAAAAACCTCCGGCAAGTTATAATCGACATATCAGCCGCATCATCCCTTTATATTATGTTTGTTCCCCAGGCTCAAGCCGGACGCGGACGCATCCCCGTTTCCCTGTTTCAGTTGCACCGCCCGGCTCGGAATTTGATCCGTGCAACTGCGGGAAAACGAAGCGTTGCTCTCGCCTGCCCTGATTTGGAAAAAGTTATGCTTGGGGCATTGCATGACGTTGGGAGCATTGAGTTTGTGGCGTTGCCACCCACGCAGTTTCGAGGACGAAACTGCGTGGGCCACCCCTGGATGGGGCTTTGCGTCCTCTGTGCCTTTGTTTGAGAAAAGGTCGGTTGGAGAAGAAAGGGGGATGGAGCGAAGCAAGGCAGGCTAAGCTGCGCGGGTGAATCCTTACGCTATATAGTTTCCAATGTCCTTTCGAAAGGCAATCCCCGGGAGCAGAAGCGCAGGTGCACCTGCCTGTTCAGCAACCATGGCTGTTGCTATTTATCGTACCTTCCCGCAAAATCGGTTTCCGCCTTTTTGCCTGAAAGGCTTTCGTACTCTTCCCTTATTTGCAGGTAGCGGTGCTTGAGCTCGTAGAAGCCGTGCCACCAGGCGTAATCCGGCGCCATCATGGCCGCTCCCATGCGGGCCCTCCTTCCTTCATGGTGCCAGAACTCGTAGTATTCCCATTCCAGGTCCTCGTCAAAATATCTGTCGCGGGAGAGAAAGCCCGATCCGTACAAATCATCCATCATCTTTTTCACCGGCTTCATGTACTCGAGGTTATAGTTCTCTATGGCCCGGTCATAACCCGTAAAGTGCTCGTCAGCCCACTGACTGGAATGGCACTGGTAACAGACGCTCTTCATCTTCTCTCGCTCCTCACTCCAGTCGGTGTCTGCGGGAAACGGCTTGAACTCGGAGGGCCTGACGGTAAGGGGTGCCTGACTTTCCCAGGCCAGTCTCTCGGTCACGTCATGGGAGGATTCCATCTCCGGCGTGGCTGACATGTGGCAGGTGGCGCAGGTCGGTGCCCGGTAGTCTTCGCCCGCCCGCCAGTTGCCGTCTTCGGGATTCCAGGTCCAGGCATGTCCTTCGGCGTGATATATGGTGCCGTGCTTGGACTCGTTGTAGATCTCGATCTGGGGATGGTCCGGGCCGAGGTGGCACTGGTCACATGCCTCGGGCTTGCGGGCCTCTGCCAGGGAAAAACGGTGGCGGGTATGGCAGCTCGAGCAACAACCTCTGCTGCCGTCGGGATTGATCCTTCCCACGCCCACGTTCGGCCACGTGCCTGCTGCCGGCTTGCCGTCCGCCAGCTTTATTTCGCTGCCGTGGCAGGAATAACAGCCCGTGCGGCGCTCGATCGCGTTGTTCATCCCGTGCCGCAGCCAGTAGTCCAGCTCATGGATTATCTCCAGGGTATGGGCATGCTTGCTTCTTTCATACTCTTTCGCCTGTTGCGGATGGCATTCTCCGCAATCTTTCGGAGAGACCACCAGCGAGATCGGCGTCTTGTCATGCTCGAGATGTGACTTCACCACAACGTCCTTTCCGGCGCCCGCGGCGTGACAATCGTAACAGTCCACGTCAACAAGGGCATGCGAGCTTGACTTCCAGTCAAAATAGATGCCCGGTGTTTCGGCGCGATGACATTCCACGCAGCTTTTCCCCCGCTCCGCCAGGGGCCGGGAGGACTTTACCATGGTGCCGGGAAGATCGAAGCTCCACGAGGCCACGCAAAAAAGGATGAGCAGTACCAGGGTGAGATTTGTGCCCGCCAACACCTGGAAAAGCCGTTGCACACCTTCAGGTCTTCCGGGTTCGGGCTCCGGCTGCAAATCTCCAACAAGCTCGACCCTTTCCAGGACCTCCTCGCCGTGAGGAGCGGAAGCAAGATGATCGGTAAGGTCTATGCCTGCACTGTGTTTGCCAAAGTGCCGCCCCTCCTTCCATTTTGCGCTCGCGCTGACGTCGTAGACCTTGGCCTTGTATGCGATATAAGCCCTGCCGCTTTTGCCGTCTGCACCAGCGAGAGCGTCTGAAGATACGCCGCTTTCGGCAGAATCTCCTCCCCCGGCGGGCGATCTTGCCCGAAGCTTACGCTGTACATAAGTAACCGCGACCAGTGCGGAGCATATCATGAGCAGGAAAAGCACTATCTTTATAAAGAGGAACAGACCGAAATCCGATCTGAAGAAATCACCGAAGCTGTCAATTCTTGTCCAGGTGAGGAATGCTCCGGTAAGGACAAGTACGGCCATGGAGGACAGGCCCAGCTTTCGTTCCGAAGGAGGGATGCCGCTTATCAGGCGTGAAGGTCTTATGAACAGGTGGACGTATAAGATGGTTCCGGCAAGCAGCACCGCTGCAATAAGATGCACGTAGCCGGCAACGAGCCGGACGGTCTTGTAAAAGGGCGATTGCAGCTTCTCGGACTTGCGGACCAGTCGGTCAGGCACTGGTGTGCGGTAAGAATTTCTTATGTAAGCCGCGCCGACAGCGTTCAAGCTGCCTCCCTCGGCGTTGCGATGACAGTAAGAACACGTCTTTCCCGCCTGGTCGGCGTACTCCTGTCTTGCTTGAAGACCGGGCGCGAGAAGCCAAAAAACCAGTGCACCAAGAACCGGCGTTATGGCCGCCAACGTTTTTACCCTGATATTCATATGCAGCCGTCCTCTATAGAGAGCGAGAGCGATATGTCTTTTAGTCTCCCACTCAGGGCACGGGAGGAGTCAGCAGGATTACGCGCGAGTCTTGGGGGTCGCGGAAGGATATATCTTCTCCTTTGACCTCGGAGTTGAAGCGGAGCTTGGAAAGATGCAGCTTAAGCTCCATGTCGTTCTGGCTGAGCAGCACGGTGGAGGGGACCCGGGACGACCCCGGTCCGGAGACGTGCTCGCTGCACTTCATCTTTCCCAGAAGAACGCCTCCCCGGTATGAGCTGACCTCGCGGAGGACGAAGGACCGCGAGAACTCCATCTCCCGACGCCTCGTATCACCGTCCCATTCGGTAAGCCGGTAGTAATCGTCATGCTCGGTAAGCTGATAGCGGCAATCAAAAGAGAACCCCTTGCCCATGATGAGACCTATCTGCTCGACAAGCATGTCAAGGGGCAAGGAAACCTCGTTAAAAGACGAAAGCGGGAACTCGTCCATTTCATCTCCGGAGGCCATCTCGGTAAAGTTCACGAACACGGTATTATCGAGGGGAGAGAACACCTCGACACGGGGACCTTGCGAGATGAGCTCGAGGACCGGGACGCCCGCCATGTTGTAGACTTGAAGCAACAAGTCCACGCCTTTGGTGTTCCCCCTTTCCATGAGCAGGGTGCCGTAGAACCTGCCCCGGTAAGGGGCGCTGCCGCCGCTGAGGTCCGCCTTCAGCTTGGCGTCAAGGCGGTGGAGCGATGAGTTGCGTTCCCTGACTTTGCGGACCAGGGACCGGCCGTCCAGCGGAGGAGGTTCACTGACCTTCTTTTCCGGTTCCTGCTTCTTGAGGAGGGGACAGCTTGTCGTCGCTCCGGAAAAAAAAATTAGAAGCAAAGCATATAACAGCGCTTTTGGATATCTCTTTTTATTCATAGCACCTGAAGATACCACCTGAGTTCCCTGCCTGCAAAACCCGATGAACCATAATTAGTTGTTTAACTGCATCTAACCGTATGCCCTGTCCAGCGTCCGGTACTGCACTGCTTCCGAGAGGTGTACAACCTCTATGTCCTCCGCTCCCTCCAGGTCGGCGATGGTCCTGGCCACTTTGAGGATGCGCGCGTGCGCCCGCGCGCTCATGCCGAGGCGGTCAACGCAGTGCCGGAGCAGGGAATGGCCCGCGTCGTCAACCTGGCAGTGGCTTCTTATCTGCCTCGAGCCCATGTGGGCGTTGCAGCGGGTCTTGCTCCTTTTAAAGCGATTGTGCTGGACCTCCCGCGCCCGGTTAACGCGCTCGCGCACGTCATTCGAGCTCTCGCCGCCGGCCTCGTCGGAAAGCTCCCGGTAGTTTACCGCGGGGACCTCGACCTGGATGTCGATCCGGTCCATGAGCGGCCCGGAGATGCGGTTCCGATAGGAGTGGACCTGGCGGGGCGTGCAGGTGCAGGCGTGGAGCGGATGGCCCAGGTACCCGCACGGACAGGGATTCATGGCCGCCACCAGCACGAACCGCGAAGGATAGGTGATGGATGCGGACGCCCGCGAGATGTTGACCTCTCCCGACTCCAGCGGCTGGCGCAAAAGCTCGAGTACCTGCTTTTTGAACTCGGGAAGCTCGTCGAGAAACAACACACCGTGGTGAGCAAGGCTGATCTCACCCGGCCGAGGATACTGGCCTCCGCCGATGAGTCCCGCGTCGGATATGGTGTGATGCGGCGCGCAGAAGGGGCGCGCGCCGATAAAAGGCCGCTCCGGCGAGAGCTTGCCGGCAACCGAGTATATCTTGGTCGTCTCCAGGGCCTCGTCAAAGTCCATCTCCGGCAGTATGCCGGGAAGCCGCTTGGAGAGCATGGTCTTGCCCGACCCGGGCGGACCGACCATCAAAACATTGTGACCGCCGGCCGCTGATACCTCGAGGGCCCTTTTTACGTGCTCCTGGCCGCGCACGTCGCTGAGATCAATATCATACTCCCCTTCCCGCTCCAAGAGCGCGCCACTGTCTCCCTGCACCGGCTCGACTATGCGCTCGTCGCGGAAGAACCCCACCGCCTCCGCCAGGGTGGATACCGGGTATACCCGGAGTCCTTCGACCACCGATGCCTCGGCAGCGTTCTTTGCGGGGACCACCAGCCCGCGAAATTCGCGCCGCAACGACTCGACAGCCACCGGCAGGATACCGGCAACCGGCCGGACAGCACCGTCCAGGGAAAGCTCGCCAAGCACGCAAAATCCTTCCAGCTTCTCCCTTTCGATAAGCCCGAGCGCCGACAGAATCCCCAGCGCCAGGGGAAGATCATAAGCCGATCCCCCCTTCTTCATGTCCGCAGGAGCGAGGTTCACGGAGATGTGATACTGGTTGGGAAAGGGAAAGGTGCTGTTGGATATGGCCGAGCGGACCCGGACCCGAGACTCCTTGACCGCAACGTCCGGCAGACCCACTACGTCAAAGCTGTACATGCCCGGTACAAGGTCAACCTCAACCGACACCTCGTATGCCTCGACACCCAGAACCGCGGCGCTCATTACCCGAGAGAGCATCAACAGGACTCCTTAAACAATACCTGCTGCAAGCTCCATGAAATACTTTCTGTAAGCTGCTTTTTCATTTTAATCGTTTATATTGCTCCGAAATCTCTTTAAAGCTTAAACCCTCTTTTCTCTTCTCTCGACAGAACTCCTGCCATTTGTTCAATCGAGGTATTTTTTCAGGCGGATTGATTTCAAACCCGGATGCCAAAAGATTTCTTAGTTCTATGATTTCTACGTTCTCGTCTATCTCTTTACTGTCGTGATGCCAGCAGACTATTGCATCGACTTCAGAAGGATCGTGGCCGTGCCTTATAAAATTGCTGCTTTTATACTCGAACTCGATTCGCAGGTGCTCATACTTTCCATCAGCAAGTTTTCTCTTCGCCAGGCAGTCAGGATACGATGCCTCAATGCTCTCTACATATATGCCCAGGGATTCGTGAATATAACCGAAGAGAAAAACCACGCCGAGCTCGTTGACAGGGGCATGGCGGAGATTCCTGAAGTTGATCAGCTCGCCGACAATCCTCTTTTTAGGTCCTTTCGTCATTATTTACCTTTTTTTCCTGTTCAGGTGCAGAATCAAAAAATGCGTATTGATCATGTATTCTACCAGCACAATTTTCCGGTTTGCAAAAGCCTTACCCGGCAGGGACAGGCTGATTGTTCCCCAAACCATGCTATCTTCCCGGCATCATGAGAGGGTATCAATCCTTTACAACGAACATTGCTCCGGATGGGGGGTAAGGGTCCAGTCGGGTAGTGTCTTGTCAAGATTAAAATGACGCATACCGGGTGAGCGAGGAAAGTCGCGACTAAAGTCGCTCGCACAAAAGGACTGCTTTTTGTAAGCGGCAAAAACAATTGTTAGCAAACACTAGTGTCTTGTCAAATGCTTTTTGGGGAACAGAATAGAATCGTGCGAGCGGCTTTAGCCGCGATCTTCGTCGGCTTTTTTCCTCTTTTTTCGAGTGACAGAGCACTATGTGACTTGCTTCGGCTGTGGCATCCACCATCGCGACTGCCGGGGGGCCATGATGGGGAGGCGTTCAGCCTGTGGCGTTGCCACCCACGCAGTTTCGGGGACGAAACTGCGTGGGCCACCCGGGAGGCAATGACCACCAAATATGTCGCACACCCCAATAAATGGTTCTCCTTGACACCCTTGCCGAGTAAAACTAGATTAGAGAAAGAAAACCTTAAGAAAGACGGAGAGATGAGACTCAGCACCAAGGGACATTACGGGATGCACGCCATGATGGATTTAGGCTCCAGGTACGGACAGGGTTCCGTGCTGTTGCGGGACCTGTGCGAGGTCCACGGCTTTTCCGAGAAGTACGTTGAACAGCTTCTTAGAAGCCTCCGCCAGGCCGGCCTGATAGAGAGCGTGCGGGGGGCCAAGGGCGGCTACTGGCTGACGCGCCCGCCGGAAGACATCACCATTCTCGAGATCATCGAGGCCCTGGAGGGCGAGCTTCACCAGCTTCCCTCCAAGTGCAAGAGCGACTGCGTAAAAAGCGACAGGTGCTCCATGCTGGAGAACTGGTGGGAGGCCACCGAGGCCATGCGGGAGGTATTGGATAAAACCACCCTGGCCGATCTACTCAAGAGGCAGCAGGAGATGGACCAGGCAAACATAGCGCCGGACTACAGTATCTGACGTCCTTCCACTGTTTTCCACCGCTTCCCCCGGCAAGGGGTAAAAGGAGGAATCGTTGAACATTTACGAAGATATAACCCGGACCATCGGAGGGACTCCGCTGATCCGTCTCAACAACATCACCGGCGAGCTTTCCGCGGAGGTCGTGATAAAGCAGGAGGGCCGAAACCCCGCGGGTTCGGTAAAAGACCGGATCGCAGTGGCCATGATAGAAGACGCAGAGTCTTCGGGCAGGCTTTCGCCCGGCGGGACCCTGGTTGAGCCCACCAGCGGCAACACCGGAGTGGGTCTGGCCATGACCGCGGCCGCCAAGGGTTATCACCTGGTCATCACCATGCCGGACACCATGAGCGTGGAACGCAGGAAGCTCTTGGTGGCCCTGGGCGCGGAGCTGGTTCTCACTCCCGGTAAAGAGGGCATGCCCGGCGCAATCAGGAAAGCGGAAGAGATAGTACAAAAGCGCGGCGCTTTCATGCCCGGACAGTTCGGCAACCCGGCCAACCCGCGCATCCACGAAAAGACAACCGCCATGGAGATATGGGAAGACACCGGCGGAGAGCTCGATGTCGTAGTAGCCGGCGTAGGCACCGGCGGGACCATAACCGGCGTTGCCCGGGCCTTGAAAAAGAAAAAGCCGGATATCAAGGCGGTGGCTGTCGAGCCCGCCAATTCTGCCGTTCTCTCCGGCGGCTCTCCTTCACCACACAAGATACAAGGCATAGGCGCCGGCTTTGTTCCGGAGGTGCTGGAGCGGGAGCTCCTGGACGAGGTCATCGCGGTGGACGACGAGGCCGCAGGAGAGATGGCCCGCCGTCTCGCCGCGGAAGAGGGCATCCTCTCCGGGATAAGCTCGGGCGCCGCTGTATGGGCATGTCTGGAACTCGCCCGCAGAAAAGGCAATGCCGGAAAAAGGATAGTGGCCATACTTCCGGACACGGGCGAGCGTTACCTCTCCACCTGGCTTTTCAGCTTTACAAGCTGAGAGGCTTTTAAAAAGCGGGACGCCATGCGTTTTGAAAAGACCCTGGAGAGCCTCTATCGCATGACGCCTTCCCAGGTCAAATCCAGGGTCAAGGAAGCCGTTGTCCTCTCCTGCCTCACCATGTTCATGGCCTGCCCCTACTTCTTCTACCGTTTCCGGGAGCTGGCCGGCCGGGTTTCCGTGGACCCGGTCTCCGACATGCAGGTCTTCAAGGCGGCAGTGGGCCAGGCCCTGATCCTTCTCGCTGTTGCTCTTCTCTCTTCGCTTGTAGGACTTCTTTACGCCAGGCGGCTATACCTGCCGGGGCTGGGAAATATCCGGGACCTTAAGTTCTGGGTGCCTTTGGGGATCATCCTGGGTCTGCTTTTAACGCCGGCATCGTACTACCTGGCAGACCGCAAGCTCATCTACCAGGTACCGGAGATGTTCCCCTCCGCCTGCCAATGGGCTCTGGGATGGGTGCTCGGCTCTGCCTTTTCCCAGGAGGTCATCGCCCGCCTCGGCATCCTCACCATCGGCGTCTACTTTCTCCATTGGTATAACTTCAAAGGGCATCCCTGGCCCGCCATACTGGTGGTCTGCCTGTTTACGGTCATGAGCCTGCTTATTATGAACTACAGGTTCAGGCTGGCGGGAAGGATAGAACCAGGCCTGCTTCACCTGTCCATGGCCTCAACCTTTATCTTCCAATGGGTCCTCTGCGAACTCTACATCCGCAAGGGGTTCATGGCCGCGCTGTCCCTGCACGCCGGGTTAAAAATCAAGCTGATTGTCTATGCGGTATTTATCTGATCGACCGAACTTGTTTATTCTTGTCTCCAACAGTGACATGGGCTATTATCTAACCTTGAACCTTATCGAGATGATAATAAGGAGGAATGTTCATGCTTACCAAGACCGTAAAACAAATCGCCTCGGTAACAGTCTTTTTATTACTGGCGGCTTCCGTTCACGCGGTCCCTGATGCCGACGATCCCGAGGCCTGGAAAGGTCTTTCCAAGGAGCAGATAAAAGAGGTCAAGTCGGGCGGGATAGTGATCATGGACGAGGACACCAGCAAGGAAGGCGGGGACCAGAAGCGTTATATCCGGGCTGCCATGATATTCGAACAGCCCATTGAGAAGGCGTGGAAGCTGGTCCGGCAGACCGAGATGCAGCACCGGTTCCTTCCCGACCTGAAAAAGTGCGAGCTGGTGAAGAGGACTCCCGAGGGAGACAGGGTCGACTTTCACGTGGAGATCGCCATGTTCGACATCGACTACCGGGTCCATCACCACTATGATGACGAGAATTGCCATCTCCGGTGGCACCTGGACCCCGAGTACGACAACGACATGAAGCGGGTCGACGGTTACTGGAAACTTTACAAGCTTGACGAGAACCGGACCCTGGCCCGCTACGGCACCAAGGTCGAGGTCATCAGCATCATACCCGAGTTCATCATGAAGCGGCTCACCAAGAGCAACCTTCCCGTCAACATGGAAGCCTATTACAAGTACGTGCAGTCCGGCGGCACCTATACCAAGCCGGGTTTCGAGGAATAACCCTGTTTTGCTCCCGTCTTCTGTTGCGCGGGAGTTCTTTGCAAGGAGGAGGAGGATGTCATATACCACGATTCCGAAACGTCTCCAGGACTTCGCTTCCAAGTGGGTTCCCGGTCTGCGGGTATACCTCCAGCGGGAAGGCATGCGCGATGCGGACAAGCTGATCCGCGACGAGCTGGTGGACAGGCTGGACAAGGTCCGCAAGACCCTTGACAAGGCCAAGTCCCGCCGGGTGGACCAGGGGAGCCTTAAAAACCTGGACAAGCTGGACCGGGCGACCCGCAAGGTCGAGAAGGTCCGGGACACCATCAAGTTCGACTCGCGGGGATACCGTGGCATCTTCGACCCTGAAGAGGTCGCGGAAAACCAACTGGCCGCCTTGCTGGAGTTCGACACCAGGCTTTTCGAGTACGTTGACGTTCTTTCCGGGGAGGCCGACAACGTGGCTTCCATGCCCGACAACGAACTGCAGGACGCTCTTTACGATTTCGAAGAAAAAGTCGAGGACCTCCATAATACCCTTGGCGAGCGGGAACAGTACTCCACCGGAAGCCTTCCCCGGGCCGCCAAGTAAATAACGAAAGCGGCAACAACGATCGGCCCCGGCGGCAGGCCGGGCACAAGGAAAGGAGAGGCCGATGGCCATGTTGGACATCATCGAGTATTTTGACGAGACCGGAGAGGAGATGGTCCACCGGATTCCCGAGCAGGGCTCCGCGGAGACCAAGTACGGCAGCCAGCTCGTTGTCCGGGAAAACCAGCAAGCCGTCTTCTTCAGGGACGGCAAGGCCCTGGACGTAATGGGCCCGGGCCGGCATACCCTGTCCACCCAGAACATCCCCCTTCTGACCGGCGTTCTGACCCGGCTGGTGGGGTTTGGTTCCGACTCCCCTTTCCGGGTGGAAGTCATCTTCGTCAACATGAAGGTCTTCACCAACTTGAAGTGGGGAACCCGCGAGCCCGTGGCTTTCCGGGACTCGGAGCTGGGACTGGTAAGGCTCAGGGCTTTTGGAAACTACACCATGAGGGTCACCGAGCCGCAGTTGTTCGTCAACACCCTGGTGGGCACCCAGGGGAAATACAGCACCTCCGAGATCGACACCTATCTGCGGGACGTGGTCGTGGCCCGACTCAACGACCTTCTCGGTGAGCAGCTCAACACCATCTTCGACCTGCCCGCACTCTACGACGAGCTCGGCGTGGCCTTGAAGTCGAGGGTGGAAGACGACTTCTCCAAGTACGGCCTGGAGATGATCGACTTCTTCGTCCAGTCGATAACTCCGCCGGAAGAGGTCCAGAAGATGATCGACGAGCGTTCCGGCATGGGAGCAGTGGGGGACCTTGGCAAGTTCACCCAGTTCCAGGCAGCCAAAAGCATGCGCGACGCCGCCCGCGGAGGCGAAGGCGGCGAGGGCAGCGCGGCTTCGGCAGGCATGGGCATGGGAGTAGGAGCGGGTCTCGGGTTCATGATGCCCGGCGTAATCGGCCAGTCCATGCAGCAGGCCGGGCAGCAGGCAGGCCAGGCAGCAGGACAGGGGGCTGCGCAGCAGGGCCGGGTACAGGCCTGTCCCTCCTGCCAGGCGCAGGTGCCCGCGGGGTCCAAGTTCTGTCCCAACTGCGGCGGAAAGATGATCCAGGTCGTTGCCTGTCCACAGTGCGGCAACGAGGTTCAGGCCGGCTTCAAGTTCTGTCCCAACTGCGGCCAGAACATGGAGGCCAAGCCGACCTGTCCTTCCTGCAACAACGAAGTGGAACCCGGCGCAAAGTTCTGTCCCAACTGCGGGAACAAGCTCGAGTGATACCGAATATCGACTTGAACAGATGCTTATGCTTCTTTGCCGTGCGAGAGGCTTTAGCCGCGATCATTGATTTCAATAAAACGGTGTTATAAGCATAAGCTTGTAAAGCAAAAGTTTTTCGCGGCTGAAGCTGCTCGCACGCATTAAATTGTCTTAGAGCGACGCGGGAGATCGCGTCCATGCCGCGGGCGGGCCATGGAAATAAATTGTACACAGTGCGGGGCGGGCATCCCCATCGAGGAGGACAGCGAGTTTGTTCGTTGTCCTTACTGCGAGACCGCTCTTTACGTGGATACCGACCGGACCCTCAAGCACTATTACTTTGTGCCCCAACTCCTGGAAAAGGACCTCGCACTTAACATCCGGCGCAAGCTTTCATACATGGAGATCGAAGAGGCTGTAAACGTAAGCCAAGCACGAACGATTTACTTTCCCTTCTGGAGACTGAACCTGTCCACCGGCGGAGTACTGGCCATCCCCGCGGCCCCGCCGCCCATCGAGGACCTCTACGGCTACACCTTTCCGGCAGGGGACCTCAAGCTCTTCGATCACCGCATCCTCGAAGAAGAAGAGGTGGTGGAAAAGGAGCTCACTTTGGAGGACGCGGTCATGGAGGCCCGCCAGGACATGGACCCGGACCGGGCAAAGTTCTCCGGCGCAGCCCTGGTGCATATTCCCTTTTACGACGTGAGCTACTCCTGCCGGAACTCGGACAACCGCGCGCTGGTGGACGCCGTCTCCGGAAACACCTTTGGCGACGAGTGGCCGCCTGCTCCGCAGAAACAAAAAGACCGGGTGCTGGGAATGATCACCGGCCTGGCCATCGGCCTGTTCCTCCTGGAAGCGGCTCTCATACCCGGTATCCTTTTGTTGATCCCCGCTTACGCCGTCACCGGAGCGGGGCTCTACTTCTACACCAAAAGAACCCTGACAAAGATGGGATGGTAAGGTTCAATGGCCAGAATAAAGCACATTAACTGCCCCACCTGCGGCGGGACCCTGGGAGTCGGCGGCATGGAGCGACTGGTGAAATGCCGTTATTGCGAGAACTGGTCACTGGTGGACGGGCCCGACATAGTGCCGGAGTACTATATCAAGCCGGTGCTGGAAGAAAACGACGCCCGCCGCGTACTCCAGAAGTTCCTCACCCAGTCCGCTTTCCCGGACGGTCTCTTGAAGTCATCCCGCTTCCATTCCGCCCGCCTGTTCTTCGTGCCCTATTACGAGTTGAGCGCACGCCGGCTGGGCACCATGGTCCACAAGAAAGTAAAGAGTTCAGCACCCGGCAATAAGCCCAGTTACGTGGGGTCCGTGGGTTCCTCCACCGCCATGACCCGGTCTTTCCGCTCTTATGATTACGGGGAGAAAAAGCAGGCTGCGGACACCCGGGTGGTCATGGGCGACGTTCACCGGGTCGAGCCGGCCACACGCCTTTCCGAGTGGGCGCTGGAAGAATCCAACCTTGCCTCCATCCGGACGAACCAGGAGGGTGTGCTCGAGCCCATGAGTCGGAGGACCCTTGAGAAGACGGGCAGGATTTACGATGCCACCCGGGACGTGGACTCTATTCTCAACGCCATGACCTCGGCCCACCTCAGTAGCCAATTGGAGGACCACACCGAGATGGC
>CAYQTK010000114.1:0-12807 GCA_964420375.1 uncultured bacterium | reverse complement strand
TGGAGCGGCCCCAAAAGTACGAGGTGAAGACCGAAGAGCGGGCCCGGCCGGAGAATGCGACTGGAACAAGTCAATGGCAGGCAGGAGGCTCGGCTGCAGTCACACCACCATCTGGAAATACGTGAAAAAGTGGGATATCCCCATGAAAAGGAATCAAACCGCTGGATGGCTTCCCCTTCCCTGTTGTTACTTCAATATTTCAATGCAACCTCGTAACCCGCCTTTACAGCCGAAAAGATGTCCGCGGTTTCCCGGGCGTCTGCTATGATTTCGATATCCTTTACAGCTTCGCTGATTTCCCGGGGAGGGCCATCGGACGGTACCATGCCTGCGCACATTATCGCCGTATCAAACTTCTCCAACATCTGCTCCTGTTCTTCCCTTTTTATCCATACCCCTTCCTCTGTAAACTGAAGCACGGTGGTAAGCGGCAAAAGGGAGACATTCGGCATTTTTGATATCCTGGCAAGACAGAGCTTTTTGCTGATGGGTTCCATGTAGCTGCCAATGGTGTCGGTCCGTTTGGTAGCCACTACCTGGCAGCCCTGTCTACCAAGTCTTTCAGCCAACTCGAGTCCGTTTTTTCCCGCGCCGATGATCAAAACCCTGTTGCCTTTCACTTGTTTCTCTCCATTGAAGGCTTCAACGCATGTTATAAGGTGCAATTTGTCCATTCCCGGATAAAAAGGCATCTTGGACCTGGCCCCGGTTGCCCATATCAACAGATCAGGCTTTATTTTATTTACAAGTTTAAGGTCAACCTCCCGGCCAAGGAGGACTGTTAAGCCGGAGTGATGATTTATCGAGAAGAAGTCATTCAAAGCTCTGGCCATACTTTCTTTTCCCGGGGCCAGTGGAGCCAGCCGGGCCACGCCGCCGGGTTCGTCCGCCTTTTCCGCAAGGGTGACGTGGTGCCCGCGATCGGACAGAGCCCTGGCCGCGGATACCCCCGCGGGTCCTCCGCCCGCTATCAATACGGTCAGGGGGTGGGAAGATTTCTCCAACTCCGGATTCGCAACCTCGGGGTTTACGTTACAGCTAATGCCGGTGCCGTCCTTGACGTGGACCAGGCACCCCTGAAGACAGTAACCGCAGTGTTGGGGTGGCTCTTCAATCTTTCCTTCCCATTTGGCGATCAAGCGGGGGTCTGCGATAAGAGGTCTGCCGAGCGCTATCATGTCGGCATACTTCATCTTAAGCATCCGTTCGCTTCTTTCTAAAGAACCCATCCTGCCGGCAGCTATAACCGGCATCCCGGTAAAGGATTTGATCCGCTCCAGTGCGCGTTCCTGCGGTTTTTCAGGCAGGGACATGTGGTGGAAATACCAGGGAGGAGCAAAGCATGATGACCCCATCCCCACGTGCACCGCCGAAAAACCGCTTTGTTCCGCCAGTTTTATTGCATTGTCGATGTCCTCTTTGGGAATGCTTTTGGCGGGGGCCATCTCATCCCCGGAGACGCGCAGAATATGAGCCAGTTGGGGGGCCCCATCCATCACCTGCTCGATGACTTTATGTAAAAGCAAAGTCCGATCAAAGCCGTATTCATCATCACGTCCGTTAAGTGCGGGGTTTAGAAACTGGGACAGCAGGTATCCGTGTCCGGCCTGGAGTTCCACGGCGTCGAAGCCAGCCTCTTGGGCTTTTTTTGCAGCCGTTCCAAAAGCCGCGATGATCTCTTCTATCTCGTTGATTCGGAGGGGCAAAACCTCTGCTGCCGAACTGGGACAGGTATAAGCGGAAGCAGACACGGGATTTTTTCCCGTCACCTTGGGGTTGGCAGCTCCGCCGGCATGATTCAAGTGCAGGCATGCTTTGCGATCGTTCCGGTGGATGACGTCAACGATTTTTTGTAGCTCTTTTACTGAACTTTCCGGGGTTATCTGGAGTTGCTTCGGATGTTCCCTGCCGGCCGGGCTAGCTGAAACCGGCTCCAGGATTATAAGTCCGGGACCGTCTTCCGATATCCGGTTGTAAAAATTCAAATGCCGGTCGGTTATCTCGCCGCTGGGAGTGCCGAGAGCGGTTTTTATGGGGGGGAACACAAACCGATTTGCCAGTTCAAAACCTCCTGCTTTGAACCATGAAAACAACTGATCCATCTTCTACTCCTTATCTTGTTTCAATTTTCTTTCAAAAGCGCGGATACTTACAGGGAAAACTCCATTTATCAGGCCGATTTGCAGCAACAAGCTTATTGCAGTTTCTTTCGGACGGCAGGTCTTTTAATATTTGGCGGGGGAGCCGTAGTACTGCCCCGGCTCCCCCGCCAAACAGGAGGAAAGAACGGACTTAATCGTCCCGCGTAAAGGCGAAATGTGCGTCTCCACATCTCCAACAACCTTGCTTTGCAAAGTCCTCCGTCGGGTCTACGTTCTCGTCACACAGCCAGTGCTCTCCGTTCAGGTCGGTTACGACGATCATCTTTCTTTCCGGTGTTTGAGTGATTTCATACAAGTCTTCCATGGTTCCTCTCCTTTCCGGGTTTTACCCGAGGTGATTTATCTCATCACAAATTGGTCCCTGCATCTCCAGCATCCCTGCTCTTCAAGGTCATCCTCCTGATTAATTCCTTCATCGCAGAGCCAGTATGTTCCATTGCCGTCCATGAAGACTTCCTTCCTGTTACGGGAAATGAGATTAATCTCTTCAATCTCCGACATCCTGTCCATGATATATTTCTGGAGTACATGACCGGATTTCTGTCTTTCAATCTTCATTAGCCTGCTCCTTTCCGTTATTTCATGACCTTTTCAGTGCTTTTTGGGATGTCTTTGTTATAGTGATCTTGCATAAGGGATGCCGATTGAAAAGCTTTTTGGCAAAATATAAAAATGCTAAAATATCAATAAGTTAAGAAAAACAACTCGCACGGCTTCAAAAAAAAGAGCTTTAAGAAGCAAAGCAGCGATTGCATTTTGCAATGGCGGGACATTCGGACAGTCGTTTTTTGCAGTTGTTCAGTCAGGAGGGTCGAATTTTACAAAGGTTAGGAGTTCGCCATCAGGCAGGTTTGCAAGTGCTTATAATACGCAGCTAACTGATGTTCATCTTTTTCATCTTCCTGTAAAGGGTGGTCTTGTGGACACCTAACTCCTCTGCTGTTTTGGCGCGGTTGCCTTTGTTTCTCGCCAGTGCCGATTTTATGAGGCGTGATTCCATTTTTTCTATGCTCAGGTCTGTCTCATCGTCCGGCATGGTTGACGCCTTCATATCCGGCTGTGTTCTGTCCGCTCTCATGTACCGGGGCAGATATTCCATGAGTATTGGTCCCGCCGGACAAAGCACGCAGGCGTGCTCGATAATATTCTCGAGCTCGCGCACGTTGCCCGGGTAATCATAATTCATGAGCATGGACATGAAATCCTTGGAAACCCCTGTTATATTCCTTCCGGAGACCAGGTTGTTTTTCTTTATAAACCGTTCCACCAACAGGGGCACGTCCTCTTTCCGGTCCCGGAGGGGCGGCAGGTCTATCTTGATGACATTTATCCGGTAATAAAGGTCTTCCCGGAACTCGCCCGCAGCCGTAAGCTTTTCCAGGTCATGATTGGTGGCCGCGACGATTCGCACGTTAGCTTGCCATGATCTCGTACTTCCCAACGGTTCATAAGTTTTTTCCTCGATGACCCTTAATATCTTGGCCTGCATGGACGCGGATATGTCACCGATCTCGTCCAGGAACAGGGTCCCCTCCTCAGCAAGCTTGAAGCGGCCGGGCTTGGCCTTGTTCGCCCCGGTAAAGGCTCCTTTTTCATATCCGAAGAGCTCGGACTCTAAAAGCGTCTCGGGCAGGGCGGAGCAGTTTACTGCTATGAAGGGCTTGTCGCGTCTCAAGCTCAAGTTGTGCAGGGCCTTGGCCATCAGTTCTTTGCCGGTGCCCGACTCTCCTTCTACAAGCACGGTGGACTCACTTCTGGCAATGGCGGGAAGCACGTCAAAAATTTTTTTCATTTGCGGACTTTTAGAAATCATGTCATGGAAGGAGTGGTCTTTTTTTAGCTCTTTTCTAAGCTCCTCCACCAGGGAGAGGTCCCGGAAAGTTTCCACACCCCCGATGACCTCGCCGGAGTCGGCAAGCATTAAGGAAGAAGAAATGCTCACAGGGATGGTATCACCGTTGGTGTTCTGAATGGTTATGGCCAGGTCGACAAGGGGCTTTCCCGTTTCCATGGTAAATCGGAGCGCGCACGCACTCTTGCAGATATTGGCCTTGAAGACTTCGTAACAATGCTTGCCTATGGCTTCCTCGCGAGGGACGCCGGTTATGTCCGCTGCCGCCCGGTTGAAGCAGTTTATCCGGAAGTCACGGTCTATAGTGAAAACGCCGTCGGCAATACTGTTGATAACGATCTCGAACCTTTCCGGAGAAAGGTCCTTTATGAACAAGCCTCCTTCACCGCTGTTGTTTCTGTCCATTAGTACTATGGTAATGAATTATTAATGACTCTTTCAAGTGCTGGCTCAATTTATTTATTGGGACTAGTGCACTGTCAAGCGTCTTTCGTCGCTTACAAGACGGATTTTCTTCGTGCGAGCGACTTTTAGTCGCGATATCAGCCGCTCGTACACGATGCGTCAATGCAAGCTTGACAAGATACTAGTTACGAGGGCTGAAAAGGCCGATTTCGGACTTTTTACATGGGCATCAAGGTTAACCGGAAAATTTCGTCCTTTACCAAGGGGCTGATTGGTTATAACCTGTCTCGTCCTGATGTTTTTCCACGCACCCATTTTCAGATCACCTGCGTCAGCGAACGGATTCTTTTTATAAGCTCTGATGCCGCTGCATCCGAATCTCCTTCCAGGAATTCACACCAGCCCGCGGGCTCGGGAAATACGACCCCCAGCGGCTTGTCTTTCGGCTTTCCGGACCATATCTCTCCAAGATGTATAATCGGGATGTCCATTTCCTTTACGCGGAGGACATTGGTGAGACTGGCGTAGCGGGGCGTGTTTATTCCGGATTGAACGGTTATGACTGCAGGCAGGCCGAGCTCTACTTTCTCGTTTATGCCGCCCTCGAGTTCCCGTTCGCAGGTCACGGAGGGGCCGGCCTCTGACCCGCCTCCTGAGAGATCGCAGGAGACCGCTGTAGTGGCGCATGACATTCCGAGCAGCTCAGCCAGCATTGGCCCGGTCTGGGCCTGCATGAGGTCCTCTGACATGACCCCGCAAAGCAACAGGTCAAAGTATTTGTCCTTTGCAAAAGCGGCTATCGCGGAGGCCGTAGAAAAGGCATCGCGCAAAGGACTCTCCGAGTCGTCAATGAGAACTCCGTGGTCCGCCCCCATGGCCAGTGCCTTGCGGAGCTGTTCCTGCCGCGCCCGTTGTCCCGCCATGATACCAGTTATCTCCACGTCACCAAGCCGCTCTTTTATACGCACCGCCTCTTCCATGGCGTAAAGGTCATACTCGTTCACCTGGTACTTAAACGAACTCTCGTCGTAAAAGTCGCCGCTTTCGTTTATTCTGAACGTTGACTCCGGCAGGGGAACGGCTTTTATGCATACCAGCACCTTCATTGCATCCTCCCGGTCCAGTATAGCCCGGGTTTTTGGAAAGACCCAAGCAAACAGAATCGAGCCGCGCTGCTTTCCCGGCAATCAATTTTATGGCCGGAAGGCTTTTATGTCCAGCTCTTTTATAACTCGACAATGCTTTTTGTTTCCAGTGCAAAGTGTGATGCTCATGTAAAAAGTCCGAAATCGGCCTTTTTATGCCTCGTAACTAGTACTGCGACCGCCAGTTAATGTCGGGTTGATTACTGTCAACCAATCACTATGCCCCCCCGGCTTGACCTGCGACCCGACACAAAGGCGCGGTCAAAGTACTAGCCCCGGGCTATAGAACGTCGCTCTTTCAGAGCTTTAATAGGCTTATTTTGACTTTTTACGAGGGCATCATTTTTTATTGCTTTATAAAAACACTCGCTCTCAGGCGGACACCAACTCTTTACTTTCTGATGTTCGAAAAAGTCCATATACATTTTCCCATTCACCATTCCATTTCGGAGTGTTGACAAACGTGATGCAGGTATCTTTTACCGGCAAGTTTCCTGGAATATAAAAGCCCTGTGACAGTTGTTTTTTGGAGGAGCTATGCAGTTGCCTGCACTCTTTCGATCAGTGCGGGGATATCATCGGTCATTTTCTTTATCTCGGTCATGTCCCCGTACTCGATGGCCTTCCTTGCCTTATTTGTCACCGACCTTGCTTCACTTTTGACCTCGGTGGGCAACTCCGCCTGGTGAGACTGGATTTCCTTTTCGAGCTTCTTGACCAGCCCCTCGAGCTTCTGGCAGGCCCCCTCGATTTCTTCCTTGGATTTCAGCTCGACCTCGTAGCTCTTGGAGGCATCGACCATCCACTGGATTTCCTGCTCGCTGAGACCGGAGCTCGCGGTCACCTGGATGGACTGCTCCTGGCCGGTGTCCATGTCCTTGGCTGATACCGAGACAATGCCGTCCGCGTCAATATCAAAAGTGACCTCGACCTCGGGCTCGCCGCGCTTGGCCTGCCGGATGCCCGAAAGCATGAACTCGCCGAGAAGCTCGTTCTCCGCTGCCCGGTCGGCTTCTCCCTGCAGTACAATGATCTTCACCGAGGTCTGGTTGTCCGCTGCCGTTGTAAAGACGTGCGAGGCATGAGTGGGGATGGTGGTGTTCTTTTCGATGATCCTGGTAAAGAACCCGCCGAAGGTTGCGATTCCCAGGCTCAAAGGAGTCACGTCCAGCAGCAGCATGTCCTCGCTCTCTTCCTCGCCTTCTTCCTCGACCTGGCCCAGTGCCATGCCCTGGATGGCCGCTCCCATGGCCACCACCTCGTCGGGATGAACGCCTTTCCGGGGAGGCTTGCCAAAGAACTCCTGCGACTTCTTCGCTACCAGGGGCATCCGGGTCTGTCCGCCTACCATGATGACCTCGTCGATGTCGTCCTTTGTCAAGTTGGCTGCCTGGAGGGTCTTCTCGCATATGGAAAGGGTCCTCTCCACCAGGTCCGCGGTAATGTCTTCCAGCTTCTGGCGGGTCAGTATCAGGTTCAAGTGAAGCGGCCCGTCCTCCCCCATGGCGATGAAGGGCAGGTTTATCTCGGTTTGCAGGGTCTCGGAAAGCTCTACCTTGGCCTTCTCCGCCACGTCCTTTAGTCGCTGGAGAGCCATCTTGTCGCGACGGAGGTTCACTCCTGACGACTCCTGGAAACTTTCGGCGAGATGGTCTATGACGCGGTCGTCAAAGTCGTCTCCTCCCAGGTAGGTGTCGCCTGCAGTTGATATGACCTCGAAGACGCCCTCGGATATCTCCAAAAGCGAGATGTCGAAAGTTCCTCCTCCCAGGTCGAAGATGGCCACGGTCTGATCGAGGTTCTTTCCGTAACCATAAGACAGGGCCGCGGCGGTCGGCTCGTTGATTATGCGGAGCACGTCCATTCCCGCGATCCTTCCCGCGTCCTTGGTGGCCTGTCGCTGGTTGTCGTTGAAGTATGCGGGGACGGTGATCACCGCTTCTTTTATCGGTTCGCCCAGATACTCCTCGGCGACCCTCCTCATCTCCTGGAGCACCATGGCGCCTATCTCGGGCAGGCTGAACTCGTTCCCCTGTACCATGATCCTTATGTCCATGTGAGGCCCTTCAACAATCTGGTACGGATATGATGCCACCGCTTTTTTGACCTCGGGGGAATCGAACTTCCTGCCGATGAGCCGCTTGGTGCCATAGACGGTGTTCTTGGGATTGGTCACCATCTGCCGTTTGGCCAGGTGTCCCACCAGCCGTCTTCCCCCTTCTTCGAACGCCACCATGGAAGGCGTGGTCTTGTATCCGCCCTTGTTGGGTATCACTTTTGGCTGCCCGTTTTCCACCACCGCAACGCAAGAATTGGTCGTACCCAGATCAATTCCGATTATTTTAGACATGCCTTTCCTCCTAGCCGCGCTTCAGACTCTTTAATTCCTTCGAGGCTATCTTATTTTTGGGGTCTAACTTTAATACCTTCTCCAACTGCACTATGGCCGGCTGTTTCTGCCCCAGCCCCTTGTAAGCCCGGGCCAGGCACATGTGGTACTCGGGAACGCCGGACTCCATCTCTATGGCCTTCAGAAGCATGCTGCGGGCGCGCTCGTAGTTTGCATCCAGTTCCATGGAGAGCTCGGCCATCCGGTAATAGAGCTGAGGGCTTTGATACCCCAAGTTAAGAGCTTCCTTGTAATGACGTAATGCCCCGTTTAAGTCGCCGTCCCTCTGGGCATCCTGACCGGCCTTGAACTCCAGCTCCGCCTGGCGAGAATCCTCCTCTGCCCGCAACTCCTCCATGGCCTTTTGGTATTTTGCATTGCCCGGCTCATATTGTAAAGCCAGATTAAGGTTGGTTTTCGCCCCCTTCAGGTTACGCCTTTCTTTTTCCTGCATGGCCCAGTTGTAAAACTTCCCGCCCTGTTTTTCTGCAGCTTTACTGCCCTGCTGCTTCATCTTCTCCACATTCTTCATTATGGGAGAAGAAGGAGACTTGCCTTTGTCTTTCAACCCCACCTTAAGCTTGGTCCCCCGTGCCAGACCGTGCTTTCTGCCGATTTTTGTCCGGGTTATACCCAGCCTTTCCTGTTTCTCCGCCCGGCGGGGGGCAGCGCCGCTGCCTTTGACGCCTCTGCTGCGGGTGCTCGGAGAAAGCGGCGCTACGGTAATCTCTTCCTGTTCCTCCTCCTCCAGCTTAAGATCATATTCCCGCTTCTTCGCAGGATCAAGAAGTTCGCGATATCCCTGGTTCAACTGCTTGAAAATCTCTTGCAGTTTTCCCTTGAACTCCTTGTCCGCCCGACGGTAAAAGCGGTCAGGATGAAACACCTTGGTCTTGGTAAGGTAGGCCTTTTTTATCTTTGCCGCATCGGCCTCCTTTTTCAAATTCAAAAGTTCATAGTAACTCAAATTTTCGAGGTTTACAAAAACGGACTCCACCAGCTTAGCAAACTCATCGCCCTTTGGAACAGGCTTTCGCAAAAGTTTTTTCAATTCCGCAAGTTCATATAAGTCCTCTCCCGTTTCCTGTTCCTGTTTTTCAGCTTCCGGCTTTTTCTTTTCTTCATGGCCGTGAAAAACAATAACGCCTTTATCCTTTAATTCCCGGATGATCTCCATGGTTTTTTCATGGCCCATACCCGATGAGTAAGCAATGTTTTCCAGATCGGTTCTTCCGTCTATCCTGGAGATGACAAACCCCTCTTCCGGGCCGATATCCAGGTTGATGATATCAACGCCTTCGCAAACCACGGGGACGGCTTTCGGGTCAAAAGAGCTCTTATTAGAGTCAGCCGTCATCTATCGCTTCACTCCCTGGCAACAATGAGCTCCAGTATGGCCTTTTGTACATGGAGCCGGTTCTCCGCCTGGTCGAAAACAATGGAGTTCTCGCTTTCCATGGCTTCTTCGGATATCTCTTCCCCCCGGTGTGCGGGCAGGCAATGCATCAGCTTCGCTCCTGATGATGCAGAGCGTAAAAGGTCCATGTTTACCTGGAACCCCTGGAAGTCGGCCAGGCGCTTCTTCTTCTCCTCCTCCTGGCCCATGCTGGTCCAGACGTCGGTATAAATTACGTCCGCGTTCTCCACCGCTTCATACGGGTCGCGGAGCACTCGTACGCGGGCGTCTTTTTTCAGGGCATTCGAAAGGACGGCGGCAGGCGGATCGTATCCTTGGGGGCAGGCAAGGTCGAGGCTGAAGCCGAAAACTTTTGCCGCGTTTATCCACGAGTTGGCCACGTTGTTGCCGTCTCCTATCCAGGCGAGCTTGAAGTCGTTTAAATCAAGTCCTGCCTCCCAAACCGTGAAAAGGTCGGCGATGATCTGGCTGGGATGGTACATGTCGGTCAGGGCATTGATCACCGGGACCGCGGACCAGCGCGAGAACTCGACAAGGTCCTGGTGACGGTTGCCGCGGATGATGACCGCGTCAACGTACCTGGACATCACGCGCGCAGTGTCTTTTATGGGTTCTCCCCTGGAGAGCTGGAGCTCATGATTGGCCAGGAAAAGGCTCTGACCTCCCAGTTGAGCTATGCCCACCTGAAAACTTACCCGGGTCCTGGTAGAAGCTTTCTCGAATATCATGGCTATGGTCTTGCCTCTCAGGCTGTCCTGCTCTCGCCCTTTTTCCTGCCGGCTCTTAAGAAAGGCGCACCGCTCGAGTATACTGAGAAGTTCTTCTCTGCTATAGCCGTCAATTGTTATCCAATGTTTCCCCTTCACGTCCGGATTCCTTTTTACCAAAAAAAATGTCTCTTGTCAAAATACGTGCCATGCGCCCGGGCATAGGAAAACAGCTCCATACCAACTAATATCCAAACGGATGTAGTGCGGTGGTATGCTCCGAGTGCACACATTACTCGCAGCACTCTTGCATCGCCTCGTCCAGTACTGGTATAAGCCTGTCTATATCCTCTTCCGTCACTATCAGGGGGGGCGCAAACCTCAACACGTTGTCCGCGGTGCAGTTTATAACCATCCCCTCTCTCATGCAGTAGTCGACGGCCTCTTTGCCGGAGACGCTAAGCTCTATTCCCAGGAGAAGCCCTTTGCCGCGGACCTCCTTTACGCATTGCCGGCGCGATTTAAGTTCTTCGAGCCTGCTTCTAAAGTAACCGCCGGTTTTTTTCACGTCTCCCAACAGGTCCTGTTTTTCGAACTGGTCCAGGACGGCGAGTGCTGCCCGGCAGGCCAGGAAATTTCCTCCAAAGGTTGCTGCATGGGTTCCGGGCACAAAAGCCCGGGCAGCTTCTTCCACGGCAAGGACAGCTCCCGCGGGAAATCCGTTGCCGAGCGCCTTTGCAAGGGTCATGATGTCCGGCGTTACGTTTTCAAGCTGGTAAGCGAACATTTCGCCGGTCCTTCCCATGCCGGTCTGGACCTCGTCAAAGATAAGCAGTACATTGTGCTCATCGCATATTTCCCGGAGACCCGCCAGGTAGCCGTCAGTCGGCTCGATCACTCCGCCCTCCCCTTGCAGTGGCTCGACTATGATGGCCGCGGTATTTTTGGACATTTCTCTTTTCACAGCTTCAAGGTCGTTATAGGGCACGATCTTGACGCCGGGCACTAATGGCTCGAACCCTTTATGGAACTTGGCCTGGCCGGTTGCGGAGAGGGTGAAAAGCGTTCTGCCGTGAAAGCTCCCCTGCATGGCGATGATCTCGGAGGCCCCTTGCTTGTAGTCGTGTCCCCACTTGCGCGCGAGCTTCAAGGCCCCTTCGTTGGCCTCTGCTCCGGAGTTGCAAAAGAACGCCTTGTCCGCAAAGCTCATCTCGCAGAGTCGTTTGGCTAGCTCGGTCTGCGGTTTAACATGGTAGAGGTTTGAAGTATGCACCAGCGTCCACGCCTGGTCGGATATGGCTTTCGCCACTGCAGGATGGGCGTGTCCTAAGTTGGCTACGGCAATGCCGGCCAGGAAATCAAGGTATTCCACGCCTTCGCTGTCCCACAGCCTCATACCCGCTCCTTCGGTAAACGCAACCGGAAGCCTCGCATAAGTGCTCATCAAGTACTTCTCGCTCTCCTTTAAATACTCCATTTTTAAAATCCTTTTCAATAAAACCAGCGAGCTTTCCGAACTCCCTCCCTTCTTCCAAAAGACCAACGGAGGTAGTGCTCTGTCACTCGAAAAAAGGGGAACAGGGCCGACGAAGATCGCGGCTAAAGCCGCTCGCACGATTAATTTCTATTCCCCGAAAAGCCTTTGACAGAGCAGTAGTATCAGACCCGTCCTTTTGTGCTACTCGGCTTGTGCTACTCGGCCACTATCTCGGTGCCGATTCCCGCGTCAGTAAAAACTTCCAGCAAAACCGCGTGCTCGACCCTTCCCTCGATTATGTGGACCTTTCCAACCCCGCTCTTTACAGCGTCGAGCGCGCAGTTGACCTTGGGTATCATCCCCTGCTTGATCACCCCGTTTTGGAGAAGCTCTCGCGCTTTCCGGCTTGCGAGATGCGGCATGAGCTTGCCGGTATCGTCGGTCACGCCTTCTACGTCGGTCAACAATATGAGCTTTTCCGCCTGGAGCGCTTGGGCTACCGCTCCCGCAACCAGGTCGGCGTTGATGTTGTATGCCTGTCCGTTGTCGTCCACTCCGAGCGGCGCGATAACCGGTATCATCCTTCTCTGGCAAAGGTGCATGATAAGCTCATGGTCCACGCTTTCCACTTCTCCCACGTGACCGAGGTCGATAAGCTCGGGGGTTCGTTCTTCTTCGGAAACCGGGGGACGATATGGCCTGGCCTGGATGAGAGCGCCGTCTCGGCCGGAGAGACCGATTGCCTTTCCGCCTGCAGTGTTGATCCTGGTGACTATCCTGCCGTTTACTGTTCCGCCCAGGACCATCTCGACCACGTCCAGGGTTTGGTCATCGGTTACCCGCATGCCTTCCACGAACCTGCACTCGACCCCCAACTGCTCGAGCAGGCTCCCGATCTGAGGACCACCGCCGTGGACCACCACCGGATGGATACGCACCGACTTCAAAAGCGCGATGTCAAGGGCAAACCCGGCCTCCAACTCCGGACTCTTCATGGCGTGGCCGCCCAGCTTGACTACAATCACCTTGTCGGCGAACTCCTGGATGTAAGGAAGGGCCTCGATCAAGACCTTGGTGCGCAGAAGAGCTTCCTGCATGACTATTTCCTTTTCCCTCCGGCCAAAGCATCACAAAACAGGCTTAGAATAATGTTATTATAATGGGATTATTTCGAGTTTAAATCAAGTAGGAAATCCTGGAACCAGCACTGAAGATTCGGGAGGGCGGGGTTTGGTGGTGAGAGCTTGGTGGTT
>CAYQTK010000113.1:0-12834 GCA_964420375.1 uncultured bacterium | reverse complement strand
CCGGCCCGGTCGCAGACGGCGGCAAAACCCGCGTGACCCTGCGCATCAAAACCGCGGGCACCATCTACATAGAACCCTACATTCCGGAATGTAACTCCGGCGAAGGCCCCTACCAAGGCCGCTACTGCCCGGAGATCCTTGGTGAGACTATCGAGATTCAGGCAATAGAGTGAGGTATGTATAGCCGATACTTGCGGTTGCTTTTAGCTTAGCTGCATAATATACTTCCTTTGAGGGAGGATGTTTCTCCCCCAAACGGGATAGGTAGCGGCCCCATTAATCTGCTGCTTTGGAGATGGTGTCCCATGAGCAATCTCAGAAGAGCGCGGCTTTTCGGGGCCGCTCTCGATTATCTTGACGACCCCGAGCGTTTGGGGCTGAAGTCCGCCTTTGTTAACGCAGAGTCGGAAGACCGCCTTCCCTGTGACCTGCCCCGCGACCCCTATGACGCGATTGCTCCCCTTGTCCTGTCGGGCCTCAACTCCCGCGCAACGCTTTGCGGCAAGATCGAGCTGCCGGGCGCGTTTACGCCACGCCCTCAGCCGGAAGACAGGCCATACATCAGTCAGCAGAGCTATCAAGATTTTATGGACGCGGGAGGGCCATCGCTTGTTGCGCGGTCTTGCGGTAAAACCGCGCTCTCCGTCTTGCCGGACATCCCGGTCATGATCGGCGTGGACCATTGCGTTTCCCACGGTCCTGTCTCAGCGTTGGCGTCACAGTTGGGAATGGAATCTCTGGCAGTGGTGGTACTTGATTCCCACTTCGATGCCATCCCGGCTGAGCTTCGCTCGGGAGAGCCGAGCGCCGCAAAGTGGGGCCGCGGCCTCTGCGGCGATTTCCTGGCCGGCTTACTTGATGATGGTCTTATTCTTCCGGAGCGGCTTTTTGTAGTGGGCGCGGGCGACTTCCCCGGCAATGAAGCCACGAAAAGTGACTTCGGCCAAGCGTACCTCCGCCGGATCGAGAGCGGGGTGAAAGTTTATACGAGGACAGAAGCGCAATCCCCCGGTTTTTTGGAAAGGCTCTCCGGCGATATTGTTTCCAGTGGGGCCAAGTCGCTTTACGTCAGCCTGGACGCGGACGTGGGAGCATTTTCGTGCATGAACGCGGTGCGGTTCTATAACGGCGTCGGCCTTTCCGAGGAACAGGTGCTTTCCATCGGCCGGGAGCTGGGCAGGTTGACAGACGTGGGCCGCGTCGAGCTTGCCGGTGTTGACGTTTGCGAGATCGACGTTCATCTGCTCGGTCTTTTTGACGAGCAAGGCCGGCACGACCGTACTGCCGAGGTATGCGCCGATTTTGTTTTGTCGCTTTTGGGGAATAATCTAAGCTGGAAGGAGAGATGCCATGATCACATCGCGTTACAAGCCTGACCAGGCCACTCGCGCCAAGGTACACAAGGCGCTTATCAAGGTTGTGGGTCATGATCGAGTGAGCGGAAACCCTGCGGTGCTCTACTCCTACTCCGGGACCAGCATGGGTTTTCCCAAGGCCATGCCCCACTTCGTGGTCAGGCCGGCGGACACCGAAGAAGTGCGCCGGGTTCTAAAGGTGGCCCGCCGGCACCAGGTCCCGCTTACACCGGTGGCCTCCGGCACGCAGGAGCCGGGAACCTATCCCTGGTACGGGGGCATAGTGATAGATACCATGGCCATGGACCGCATCCTGGAGATCAACGAAGAAGGCGCATATGCAGTGATCGAACCCGGCGTAACCATGGGCGCGTTGTCGGCAGCGCTCGCCCGGCATAACCTCCGCTGCACCATGGGCTCTTTTCCTCCCGGAATCAGCGCGCTGGGAAACTATCTTATGACCGCGGTGAACAGCCACCGCAGCGCCGGACCGCTTGACGACCTGCTGGGCGTGCAGGCGGTACTTCCCGACGGTAGCGTCATGCACACCGGCTCCCGGGCCTGGTCTCATACCTATCCCGACACCGGCTGGCACTCGCCCACCAACGGGTTCCCCAACCCCAAACAACTGTTCGTGGATTCGGCGGGAACAATCGGCGTGGTTACCGCTGGAGCTGTCCGGGCATACAGCCTTGGCGAGTCCCGCACCATGCAGGCAGCGGCCTTCAACGACTATGCGTCAGCATGTAACTTCATGATAAAAGCGGCGCGCGGAAACCTGGTGCAGCACATCTGCGCATGGCACTGGTGCCTGTACACCACCATCGACCACCTCGGAGTGTACGGACAGGGAGCGCCCGCGGACATACTGGTCCACGATCCGTGGAAGCCCCCTGACGAACGGCCTTACATCGTGGTAGTGCCCACCATCGCCGGGTTTGCCGAGCACGTGGAAGCTGCTGAAAAGACCTTTGCAAGGCTTGTCCGGGAGAGCGGGGGAAGGATGTGGACCGAGGAGTGTCAAAAAGAGTGGCCGGGAGCGTGGAAGTTCTTTGCCGACCACTACCGCGACCACGTACCCACCAACCAGTTCATGGGCGGCTACGGTGAAGGGTTTCCCATGATGCCCATAGTGATTGCCGACCCTCGCAAGATGCCCGCGCTCGAGGAGTGGGGACTGCGCTATTTAAGGAACTCCGTGCTCAAGCTGGGTCTGTCTTACTACAGCCACGTTATTGACCAGGGCAGATCAGTGTTTCTGCGCATGACTCCTTTCATCTCCGGAGAGTCGGACAATGAGGACATGGAGGAAGCGGCACGCACCCGAAAGCATTACATGGAACAGGCTTACGAGCGTTACGGGGCTGTGCCCATCAGGTTCGACACCGGATATAAGCCCGGCGAGCTTCTCTCCCGCACCGGCCCTTTGAAGAACATGCTCCGCAAGATCAAGTATAGCCTTGATCCGGAGAACATCCTCAACCCCGGCATGAGCGTGGCCATGTACGGCAGGCCGCCACGCCGGCAGTCATCCCAGGAGTGAAACCATGGCCCTTTCCAGAGATGCAGACTACGCCATGTACATGTATACCTGCAACCGGTGCCGGTCCTGCGTGGTCGAGCCTTCAGAGGCCCGGCTCTCCGTCTGTCCCTCCTACGCTGCCAGGGGCTTCTTCGCCTACTCCGGCGGAGGCAAGGGATACGCCGCGCAGGGCATATTGGAAGGCAAGGTCAAACCCTCGGAAGAAGTGGCCCGGGTTGCCATGGACTGCCTCTCCTGCGGGGCCTGTGCACAGGCTTGCCCGCCGGGTTTCGACATCATGAACTTCATCCGCGACTTAAGACACCACCTGGTGCAAAAAGGACACTTTGCAAACGATGCCCACCAAAAGGCCATCGAGCGGCTCCGCAGCTCCGGGAACCCGTGGGGCAAAGACTTCCCGCCCTCAGAGGTCCCCGTTTACGAGGGGCAGGAAGTGTTGATTTGGCAAGGCTGCAACGAACGAATCCGGCCGGGAGTGTTAAAAGCAGTAACCGAGATACTTGATGCAGCGTCCATAAACTATGGAGCGATGACTTCCGAGAGCTGCTGCGGGGCGCCCTTTCTCGAACTCGGAGACAAGGACGGTTTCGTGGAACAAGCAGAGAAGACACTGGATGTTCTGGAAAAGTCGGGAGCCTCCCGTGTTCTGGTCCTTTGTCCCCACTGCGCATACGCTATTACTGTTGATTACATGGAGGTCGGCGTTCCTGAAGCCGAGCTGGTTACCTTGCCTTTTTTCCTTTCAGAACTTATCAATGATGGCAGGATCGAGCTTGATAAAAGCCGTCCCTCTACAGTGACCTATCACGACCCTTGCCGGCTGGGCCGCGTGCTGGAAGACATCGAGCCGGCGCGGGAAGTGTTGGCTTCCATTGGCTTCGAGGTCACGGAGATGGATCGCCACGGCGTTTGGACCCACTGTTGCGGTGCGGGCGGCTGGCAGGCGGAGAGTGCCCCGGAGGTCTCGGCTTACGCCACCCGCGAGCGTGCCCGAGAAGCGCTCTCCACCGGTGCTTCTGTTATGGTGACCTCGTGCTCCTATTGCGTTGATCATCTCGGCCGCGCACAGGGATCTTTGCCGGTATCTCACCTGGCGGACGAGGTTGCCCGCCGCGTTATAAAGTGAAAAGGAATATGGCCGGCATTACATGGAAAGGCACAATTAAAGGAGGGGCGATCATGTCCGACGATCTGTATCAGAAGATGAAAGAGTACTACGACAATAGTGAACTTCCCCAGAAAGTGACCAAGAGCCTTAAGGAGGGCGCGGTCGCCGAGGTCGAGTTTGAAGGGGATGATAATGTTTACATGATGATCAAGGAGAACGGCCGGTCGCACTTTCGCCCGGGCAAGCCGCAAAAGCCGCAGATATACATGAAGTTCAGCAGGGAAGCGGTAGAGTGGCTCATGGATATAGGCGGCGACTCAGAGGCCGACATCCAGGAGTACGTCTCGCGTTTCGGCGAATGCATACTCAAGCCCACTGAGACGCGCTGGATAAGATTCAAGCTTTGCACCAACGTAGTCACCGGCGCGCGCATGGGCTACTTCGGCATGATGAAGGCGGGCGGCAGGAAGGCGCTCGACCTTGCTCTCAGCATGGGCATCAAGGTCCCCAAAGCCTACCGCTGAATCTGCCTGATATAAGTTTATCGAAGCGTCAAAGTAATATTTGCAAAAGGGAGAGAATTATTGTGAAGCTGTTCAGCCCGCTTCAGGTGGGGAGTCTGGAGTTGAAAAACCGTTTTGCCAAGTCCGCCACCCACGAAAGCATGTCCGGCCCGGACGGCGAGGTTACCGAAGAAGCAATTGGTTTTTATAAGCGTCTTGCCCGCGGCGGCGTTGGACTGATTATTACGGGCAACCTCTTTATTAACCGCACAGGCCACAACTGGCCGCTTCAGCTCGGCATCCACAGCGACGACATGGTCGCCGGTCTTAAGCTTCTCACCGACGGGGTCCATGCCGAAGGCGGCGTCGTTTTTGCCCAGCTCAACCACTGCGGCAGGGAGTCTTCCCATCATTACAACGGCGGGTCGAAGCCGGTTGCCCCCTCCCGGGTTCCCCATTCCCTTTTCCTGCACGTGCCCCGCGCCATGGACAAAACGGAGATCAGCGAAACCATAGCCGGCTTCGCCCGTGCAGCCCGGCGGGCCAAGCAAGCGGGCTTTGACGGCGTCCAGCTTCACGGCGCGCACGGTTACTTGATAAACCAGTTCCTCTCGCCGCTTACCAACCGGCGGAGGGACGAGTATGGCGGTTCTCTGGAAAACCGACAGCGCTTTGTGAAAGAGGCTTACCATGCTGTGCGGGAAGAGGTTGGCAACGACTTTCCAATAACCATCAAGATAAACGCAACCGACCACTTTCCCCTTCCCATCGGCATCAGGTGGAAAGAAGCGCGGCAGACCGCGGTGATGCTCGGTGAACTCGGGTTTGACGCCATCGAGGTGTCATGCGGTCTTTACGAATCGGGAATGACCATGATCCGCGGACCTTTCCCGGTGCGGCTTGCCACCCGTACTGCACGCGAGCTGGCCCGCCTGCCCTGCCCTGTCCGCGCCATGGTCGCAGCCACCGACCCGGTCGCCAAAAGGCTTTTCCCCTTCCGCGAGAACTACAACCTAAAGTACGCCCGCGAGCTCAACAGCCTTATCCAAGTTCCGGTGCTCACCGTGGGCGGCGTCCGCGACCCGGCTTCCATGGAAGACATCATCAGCGAGGGAGCAGCGGACATGATAAGCCTCGCCCGGCCGCTCATCGCCGAGCCGGAGTTCGTAAACCGCATAGCAAACGGAGACCTTTCGCCTTCGAAGTGCGTTAATTGCAATATATGCCTCATGCACATCCAGGTTAAGCCGCTGAAATGCTACCGCGGAAAGATGCCCAAACCGGAGAGTTTCTGGTAAGCAAAGCCGGCGTTCGGTCCGTACTTGTCGCATTTTGCCCTGCTTGATACCGGGATCAGCTTTTGGACTTCATTGATTTAGTGATGGCCATTCCCATCTCGAAGTAGTTCTTGTGAGGATACTTGATCTCTTCCGGCGGCCTCTTCTGAAGAGAGAGCGCGGACTGCTCGCAGGCGGCCACACAGAGGCCGCAACCTATGCAGCGGTCCTGGTCGAACACCAGTGTGTCTTCATCGCTCATGAACAATGCCTTGACCTGGCACCTCTCCACGCAGTCGCCGCAGTCGATACAGGCGTCTTCGTCGTACTCTGCAACAAAGCTGGAGTGGGCCACTGCGGTGGGAATATTAAGCTTGGTGATGGTCCCGAGTATGCCGCAGCAGCAGCCGCAGCAGTTGCAGATGAAGTTGATCTTGTTCTCGATGTTGTCGGACAGGTGCACGCAACCCGCTTGTTCCGCCCGCTCCAGGGCGTCGATCATCTCGTCGTCGGAGGCCCGCCTTGCAAATCCGCGCTCGACCGCGTAGTTCACGAACGGTCCGAGCACCATGCACACGTCCTTGGGCCGTCCGCAACTGTCTCCGATGAGCTCGTGCTCGTGCCTGCAGAAGCAAGTGGTGAGCGCCTTGTTCTTGTGTCCGAGTATGAGGTCTTTTGCTTTCTCATAAGGCTGGACTTCCTGGCCGGCGGGGACCTCGCGGTCGATAACAATGGTCCTTGCAAAAGGCTCGCTCACCGCAAAGCTCTCCCTGCCCCATCCCTCGAAGTAATAGTCGTTGAAAAGCCGGGCAAGCTCCTTGGACTTGTTGTCATACAGTCCTTTCATGAACTGGAGCTCGAAGATGCCCGGCACCAGCGGCATGACCGAGTAATGCGGCTCTCCCTCTCTGACCTCGGCGTAGACCACTCCCTTGTCAGCGGCGGACTCGAGAAGTGGCTTTGCCTGCTCGGGTGTATAGCCGGTGCGCTCGCAGATTTTGGAGAGCTTCTCCCGAAAAGGATGGGGAGTGAGCCGGGCTGCAATTGCCGCCTCCTGTTCGGTGAGGATTATCTCGAGAATTCGCCGGAGGTTCTGTGTAGGCGGGGCGCCAGTAGGGAACTTATCCAGGAGGTTCATCAAAGCGTCGTAGCCGTCCATGTTTTTCTCCTTTGGTTTTGGGCCTACGTTACGGCACTTATGCTGCCGGCCAATATTTTCGACAGCTTAACAAATAATCCTTGACATAACAAGATCATTAATGTTATATGCTTGCAAACGTGATATCGTCATATCGGCGTTGTTTGCCAATGGTCCGCGGCAGTGTACGGGTTTCCTTGCGTTGGAGGGAAACTTTAACAGCCTGAATCAAAGGTGCTTTCTATGAAAAAACTCGCCTGCATCGGTTTTCCAACCATCCTGCTCTGTCTTTTTCTCTGCTTCATTGCTCTCATGCTCTCCGGACCGGGCAGCCGGGCTTCTTCGCCGGATAAGTACGCGGGCTCTACCATGGACCGCGTCCACGATCCCGTCCAGGTCCCCGGCAAGCTGCTTGCCGAGCTTCATGGAGAGAAGTTCGCTAACCTCCGACTGTTCGCTCTTCACGGCTCCACTATGGTCCCTGTTGTCTACCAGTTTGACGAGCGTACGCCCGACGGCAACTTTATCATGGACATGGGAGAGGGCAAGAACCCGGAGGATCACAACTATGCATTGGACCCGCAGGATTTCCTCATGTTCCGGGTGTCGGACAGCGGCGGCCACGCGCCGCGCGCCGCGTGGAAGACGGACCGGGGGATCGAGATCAAGCTCATCGACCCGGTGGACGGCGGAGAGTCCTATGTATATCTTTTGCGTTTTCCCGGCAAGGCCCCTCCCAAGCTGGAGGAGGACACGGTGGTGCTTGAACACTGGGACCCGTGGAAGAACCCGAGCTGGCCGTTTATCGTGCGCGGCATGTCTTACCGCATCGAGGGGCTTGTCAACAAGATAAACGGGAGGTATTACAAGACTGCGGTCAACAACAGGTTCCAGGTTCCCGAGGCAGCAGGCGGCACCAATGTCAACATACTCGACGGTCAGAGGATGCGGGCCTACTGCGAGCTCAAGCTGGGCATCTACCGGGTGGAGGCTGACGAGACCAATATGATCGGGGGAATCGACTCGCTGCGACACGGTCTCATCCGCGGATACGGCAGGCAGTGGATGACCCAGGCGCTGCCCTTCGGAATTGAAGGTCCCCGCATCTACTCCGACGTGTTTACCTATGACCGGCTCATAGTCTCGCCCATGCAGCTCAACATCCCGGTGAACCCGAACATGATCATCAACAAAATGGGCATCCAGTTCGGCTATGACCTGAACGAGAACGCCTATGACATGCGATTCTACAGTCCCAACTGCATGGAGGGCGTTACCATCGACGGGAAGATGAGCGAACGCGAGAAGGACATGCCCGACACCTTTGTTCCCTGGTACCTGATCACCGGCAGGCAGGGAAGCCTTATCTTCCGGGTCGACGTTGATCAGAAGCTTCTTGACCAGACCAGAAACGAACTTACGTACATCGACGACGTTAACCAGGGCTTTGCTCCTGAAGAGGTCCCCGGCTCGGTGGGCTACGCCCGCACCACCATCGAAATGAAATCTGTCGAGCCCGGCCGCTATAACTTCCAGATCGAGTGGTACTTCCCGCCTGACTTTTACAAGCAGGGAAGATACGATAAAAAGATGCTTCGACATTTCCTTAATATCAAAGACGCGCCTATCATAATCAGCGTCTCCGGGGAGACCGCCCGGAACCGGGCACTAAGCCCGCCTCCTCTCAAGAAAAAGAAATAAAAAGGCGGGGAGATTATTCATTTGCCCTGCTGCTTGCGCTGAAGGTTCGTCATCTGGATGTACTCCTTGATGACGCGGGTGAAGGGCAGGTGGTTCTCGATGGGTTCGAGTTTCTTGCGCCTCATGAATCGGGAGAGCCTCCAGAGGTTATGTCCGGTGTAGGCCCTCATTGCTCCTGCAAAACCGATCTCGACCTTTACCGGCCCCATGATGCGGCGGACGACCATGCCGATGTCGAGCGGTCGGGGGCAACATCCTCCCACAAAATGGCCACGGTCCTTGTGGGGAGCAGCGCAGTCACCTAAGACCAATGTGCGGTCCGGATCGAGGTCTGCAGGGATGCCGTCGACCGGCTTGCCGAGTATCACGTTCATGGGCGCGATTTCTTCCGGTCCGTAGATGTCGGTATAAGCGTCTACCACACCTCGTATCAGTCCCCGGCATCCCCAGGGGCAGGAGACCTCGGTTCCCTCGAACACGTGCAGCTTCGGAGAAAGGCCGGTGATGGTGGAGTCGGGAGGCGAGAATTTCCGCGCCCTGGAAAGAAGAGCTGCGCCGCGGATATCAATGTCCTCAATTGCAGGCGGGCCCATGCCCGCCTCGATCAACAGCCGCAAGTGCTCGACCTCGGCGGGGTCGAACCCGGTAAGCCTGCACGCGACCACGTCCGTTGCTACGGCGTTATCCCCGCCCAGGATGAGTCCCAGCTCCACCGGCCGGGCCATCATGGGCCCCTGACCTTCGCCGGCCACAATGCAATCGGAGAGCACCAGGTCCGGGGGCCTCACCCGGTACAGGTCAGCCAGCTTCTTGTGCAAGCGGTAGTCGTGATAGACAAGCCTGTCATACTGTCGGAGCAGTCCCAGGTTGTTCTTCACCGAAAGGGTGACCTCAGCGAACATGTTGGTCTTGATCTTGGGCAGGCTCACGTAGAGGTCGGCATCCATAAGCGGGCGGGGAACGCGGAAGCTGTCCTGCACCAGGGCATTGTCAACCTTGACATCCACCTGGTCGGCCTCGTCAAGGTAGACCGGCCTGGCTACGCCCTTTAACAGCGGCAGCACCCCGACCGTCCGGAAAGACAGCCGCGCAGGCCCGATCACGCTGGACTCGCCCACTCCCACGCTCCGAGCGCCCAGCTCCTTTAATGCCAGGGCAGCGCCGGCCACAAACGCGGGATGGGTGATGACTCCCAGCACGGACGGACTTTGGGAAGGATAGACAAAGCTCGGCTTTAGGAGAACGCTCTTGCCCGTGGGATTTATCCCCAGGCCGGTGATTATTCCCCCCATGTGTTCGGCGATCCTGTGAAGGTCATAGGTGTCCTGTTCACAAAGGAACACGCGGGGCTTATTCATGTCTTTTTCTCCGTGGTAACTCACCCGGCCTCTTTTACATAGGCCACGCCTTTGTTATAGGCCTCCATGATCTGCTCCATCCTGCTGCTGTCGCCGGACGCCAGTGTCTTTTCCATTCCCTTGGAAAGCAGGTCATCGGAAAGAATGCCGGTGGCCTGGCGATAGGCGCCGAGCATGATCATGTTCGCCATCTTAAGGGAATCCATCTCCTGGGCCAGATCGGTGACCGGCACTTCAATGAGCGAGTACTCTTCGGCAGGGTCGATCTTTTTGATGACCGATGAATTAACAAACAGCCTTCCGCCGGGCTTGACTTCCTTCTTCAGCCTGCCATATGCCCCGCTGTCCATTGCCACGGTGTTTTCAGCAACGGAGAGGAGGGGAGCGGTTATGTCGGTGTTCGAGAATATGACGGTACAGAAGGCGGGCCCTCCCCGCATGGTGGCCATGTAGATCGGAAACCGGGTAACGTGCTTGTACTCGAGCGCTGCCGCGGCAGCCAACGCGTACCCGATGGAGATCACGCCCTGGCCGCCGGAGCCGCCCACCATTACCTCGTGTCTTTGTGTCTCGCTCATGATACCTCCTCCTTGCCGCTGTCGCCGTTTCCCTTGTTTTTGAACTCTCCGAGGGGGAACTCACCGATGAGCTTGTCCGCCACCAGGTCCAGGCCCTGCTGAGGCTTGACGTGGTGACCGGGCGGACAGGCACTGAGGACTTCCACGAAAGAAAGTCCCTCGCCTGCCCGCTGCTTTTCGATTGCTGTGACCATGGCCTTTTTAGTGCGGTTGTAGTTCTTGTGGGTGTGGACGGAACCGCGAAAGGAGAAGGCCACCCCCTGGAACTGGGCCATAAGCTCGGCCATGTGGACTGGAAAACCGCCGTGGTCCTCGGTTTTTCCCTGCGGCGAGGTGGGCGTGACCTGTCCCAGCATAGAAGTTGGCGCCATCTGTCCGCCGGTGGTCCCGAAGTTGGCGTTATTCAGAAACAGCACGCTAAGCTTCTCGAACCGGGCGGCAGCGGCCACTATCTCTCCCATGCCGATGGCTGACAGGTCGCCGTCTCCCTGCATGGTGATGACTATCTTGTCGGGGCCGAGGTTTCGCTTGATGCCGGTGGCCACTGCGGGCGCCCTGCCGTGGAGGGCGACCATGCCCTCGACGTTCTTTATGTAATGGGCGCTGACCATGGAACAGCCTATGCCGGTGACCAGTATCGACCGGTCCGCGGTTTCGGTCTCCTCCAGGGACTCGGCCAAGGCCCGGACGATGATCCCGTAATGACAGCCCGGGCAGTAGTGTGGCTGCATCATCTGGTTGAAAAGAGAGGGGGTGCCGTGTTTGACTTCTTTCTCGCTCATTGGGCCAACCTCCTTATTTCTTCGAGTATGGGCTTGGGATATAAAAGCCCCATGCCGCCGGGCTGGTCGCGCCGGTCGATACCGATGAACGATACGGGGGCACAGCCCGCCGCGGCCCACTCCACGTCATAGAGCATCTGTCCCTGGTTATCTTCGACCACCAGTACCTTGCCCGCCTTTTCGGCAGCCTCCCTGATCTCGTCTTTCGGGAAGGGCCAGAGCGTGATCGGCCGGAACAGGCCTGCCTTGATCCCCTCTTGGCGCGCTGCCTCGATGGCCTCCAAAGAGGTCCGGGCGGTAGAGCCCCACGACACCACCAGGAGATCGGCATCATCCAGGTATCGAGTGTCAAAGCGGACCTCGTCGCGCTGGATGGGATCGGTCTTCTTGCGGATCATGGGAAAGTAGGACGTGTAGTTGAAGGGCATGAAGGAGTCCATGATCATCCTGGCGCCTTTCTTGTCGCCCGATCCCTTTATGGCCCATGTCTTGTTGGGCAGCTCTCCGAACTCGAGGGTTTTTATGGTAAGCATCTCCGCGGACTGTCCGATGATGGCGTCGGAGAGCACTATGCAGAGAATTCTGTACTTGTCCGCCAGGTAAAAGGCAAGCTGGACCAGGTCATGACACTCCTTCACGGACGCGGGAGCGAGCACGATACTCTTCATCCCTCCATGTCCCGCGCTTTTGGTTGCAAAGAAATAATCGGTCTGTGCAGTTGATATTGATCCTGATCCCGGTCCTCCTCTTTGCACGTTGACGATAACCGCGGGCAGTTGCATGGCATGTATGGCAGAGATTCCCTCCTGCATCAGGGAAAACCCCGGACTCGATGTGGAAGTTATCGCCCTTGTGCCGGTAGACACCGCACCGAGCAGCATGTTCACCGAGGATATCTCGCTTTCGGTCTGCACGAATGTTCCGCCTGCCTTGGGCAGCTCGGCTGCAAAGAATGCGGGGATTTCGTTCTGGGGGGTAATGGGATAGCCGCAGAAGAACCTGCATCCCGCCTGTATGGCCCCGTGTCCGATTGCATCATTTCCAGTACATAGAACACCTTGTTCAGTCATTTTCGCCTCCTCGCCGGCATTTAGGCCCCTGCCGCGCACTCGTACACTGTTACTGCAAAGTCGGGGCACAACTTAACGCATGCGCCGCACCCGGTACATCCCGCGTCTTCCAGAAACACGGGGTAGTAGTATCCCGCCTGGTTGAAAACTTCTCCCACCCGGAGACCCTGCTTGGGGCATACGGCCACGCAAATGCCGCATCCCTTGCACCGCTTTTCATCGATCACAACCTCGTAGTTCGCCATGTCCGCTCCTTTCATAAACTTCTATTTAGTGTCTTGTCAATCTCACACTGACGCATAGTGTGCGAGCGACTTTAGTCGCGACTTCCGTCGCTCGCAGGAAAAATATTTAGTGCATGTTGCGAAACTCCGTTTTTGAAGTGCGCCTGCCTGTGCCGGACACGCCTGCCTGTGCGGAC
>CAYQTK010000112.1:0-12912 GCA_964420375.1 uncultured bacterium | reverse complement strand
TGCTGCAAAGTTGCCAAGGCTTTTTTCCTCCTTTCTCAGTGTATACTTTCATTTTTAGCAGTCAATATATAATATATATGAAGGTCGTTGCTCGCACGAAGAATATCTATCTTGTAAGCGACGAGAAACGCTTGGCAGAGCACCAGCAGAATCGTTTAACAAGGGCTTCTGCTCGAACAACAGAACAGGTTCACTTTCAAAAAGTGTAACGAGCGGCAGATCAACTTGGCAGCGTGCGGAGTTACTTTATTCCAATATCCGATCGTTCCCGAGTTGGTGGCGTGCTTGAGTTTTGAAATTTGATGAGGCTGGATTCAGGTTTTCCAATTTATGAACTCCTGTATAGCATCTTTTGATTTTGCCTCTAATGCGGTGAATTTTATTCCCATACCGGAAGGGTAGAGGAAGCCGGGCCGGGATTTCTGGCTTCTTACTACGCGGGCATCCACCTGGATGTTTTCCTCCTTGTAGGGCAGTGCAAACCTCAGGGTAAGGTCGGTTCCTTCCGCGAGAGGCTCGTCCGATTTTAAGAACATCCCGCCAGTGCTGATGTTTGTGGCCAGGTAATAGGAGAAGTTACCGCTGGTTACGTTAACCACCCGGACGCTTATTGGCACTCGCGGATACTTCCTTTTTTCCGAGGTCTTCTTATAAAATCCGACCCGAAGTTCTTTCAATTTTTTTTTTAGTTTATTCAGCATGATAAATCGGAAAACTTAAAGTCTTTTCTGAAATTCTGTCGATTTCAGGATTCAAAATCGAAAAACCTTTTAAAACAGCATATTGAATCAGATATCTTAAAGTCATTCCTGAGATTTCCTTAATTTAACATAATATATCTTATGCGAAGAAATTGTTTGCGGAATCAGCCAATCGTGAACTGTAGCCTCTTGGAGAGCGAATTTCCGAAAAGCAAGCTTCCCGGCGGAAAAAGCGGACAGCTTGCTGCCGCACTCCTAAACAGCGCCGCAAAAGTCAGCAAAACCTCTGTTTCGCAACGGGCACTAGTGCTCTGTCACTCGAAAAAAGGGGAACGGATCCAATGCAGATCGCGGTATCAGCCGCTCGCACGATTGTTTTCTATTCCCCCAAAGCTGTTTTCTATTCCCCCAAAGCTTTTGACAAGGCACTAGTGCTTTGACCGCCAGCTAATGTCGGGTTGATTAATTTCAACCAATCACTATAGCCGCCAGATTTGACATGCGACCCGACACAAAGACGCGGTCAAGGCACTAGTTAGTTCCTTAGTCGAATATCAGCGTACCTCCTTCCAGTAGCGGATCATGCCCTTGTTATCCATGACAATAAAGCCATTTTCCATAACGGGTACGACCGGTGTGCTCGTGTCAGTATAATAGAAGTAATGGCTGTCGATTTCACCGGAGCTTTTGTTGATTATGAAAACCCTTCCGCCGCGGGTTACGGTCACCAGGAACTTCCCTCTTATGATGGGTCTGGTTGGAAAGTCGAAGAACTTTTTTTTCTTTCTTCTGGAAAGCTCGGTGCTCCAGAGCTTTTTGCCGGTGACCTTGTCGATGGCCATGACCTCGGCGCGGTCGGTTGCCAGGTACAAGGTCTCTCCTTCAAGAACCGCTCCCGCCATTCCTCCCCTGTCGAACTCCCAATAGGTTCTTCCGGTTTTCCTGCTCAGGGCTGCGGTTTTCCCTGCTGCCGACACCGCGAACACAGTGTCCTTATTCACCTGGAGAGGCGCATCCACGTCCTGGAAGCTCTGTCCCTTGAAAGGAGTTGCCTTCCAGAGAAGCTTGCCGGTTTGCGAGTTTAGTGCAGCTACCGTCCCATCAGAAAGGCCGATGTATGCCGTTCCATTTTGTATGCGGGGCGGACATAAGCTCCGGAGAGCCAAGTCCTGGGCGCGGAGGTGCTGGTGCTCCCACATCCATTCTCCGGTTTCCCTGCTTAATGCGAGCACCCTGTCCCTTCCGGTCTGGAATATGACTGCATCGCCGGCAGTGACCGGTGATGAGTAGTCCATGAGCTTTAACTGCCGGCTCCAAACCTCCTTGCCGGAAGCCAAGTTGAGACAGTGGAAATTGCCGTCATCCCCGCCCACATAAAGCCTTCCTTTTTCGATCAGGGGCGTGCTTACCGGCGCCCACCCAAGCTCATGTTCGAGAACGCGTTTTCCGGAAAGATCGAATGCCGTGAGCTTTTTCCGTGAGCTTGCTATGTAGATCAGTCCTTTTTCAACTACTGGGGCTGCCCTCTCCGGCTTTATCTTGTCGGAACGCAGCCTGCTGATATCCTCTACTTGAAATACCATGGGGGTTTGCAGCCTGGAAGATGCAGCTCCGGGTCCGATAAGGTCGCCCATGGTGTTCTGCAGGGATTGTAATGTAGACTGGAAAAAGCCTTCATCTTTATTTTCTTTTTCCCCCTCGGGTGCGGGTTTCTTGTCAGTCTCCTGCGCAAAAGCGCCTGCCATAAAAACGGCGAACGCCAGGAGAGCGCATAAGGTTTTCAGCTTCAAGTATTTGTATTCCGGCAATATTTTTCTCCTTTGCAGTCGGCGGCCGCAAGTCTTCGAGCTTATGATACGAATCTACGGTCTGAGTTGGATTAAAACCAATAGCCTGGATTGTAGCCCCTTTCCATGTCGCTGCAACTGTTTAACATAACCTATGATTTTTGCTGGATTAGTGCTCTGTCAAGCTTTTTTGTTGCCTCCAAGAAGAATGGTTTTAGTGCAAGCGACGGAAGTCGCGGTATCAGTCGCTCGCATGGTATGCGTCATTACAATCTTGACATGACACTAATATGTATTTACTCCTCCGGAAACAGGGGGAGCCTCTCTTCCGAACTTCCCTCGGTGTCATCAAATCCTTCGGCAGGAAGCCGAAGCCCTCCTTCCCCTGCGGATTCTTCTTCAACTTTATCTGCGGGCAGTTTTATCATGGCTCCTGATTTTTTGTCTTGTTTTTCCTTCTGCCCTACCCTCTTTTCTTCTGTGGTTTTCTGTTCTTCCCCTGCTATATCTTTACCTTTTCGGTCCGGAGACGAGAGTATCTCCGCGGCTTCTTTAACCTCTTCTTTTTCCTGCGCCTCTTCCGGCGCAGGCATGAAACCGGTTTCCGAAGTTTCTTCCGGAATGGTAATTATTCCTTCTTGCTTTTTCTTCCAGTAAGTTTGCAGATAGGGAGCTGTCTTGGCGATTTTTGAAGTTTCACTTCTTTGTCGGATAGTTTCGATGGTTTTTTGAGCTTTGTCCTCGTCCCCCATATGGTGATAACACCTTGCCATCATTAACCTGGCGTCGTTTTTATAAGACGAATCGCTTTTTTCCAGTTTTTTCAAATAGCTGAGAGATTTCCGGTAATTTTTGCTCTCGTATTTTATCCGTGCCTTACCCATAATGGCGGCATCGTTAAGGGCCTCGTTCTTTTGGGCCGGTTTTGTTTCCAGAAACTTGTCATAATAGTTTAAGGCCTCTTCGTATCTTTGCATTTTCTCGTGGGAAACGGCCAGATAAAGATATGCGAGCTGCGCCTCGGTGGTCTCCGGATAGGCGTTTATTACCTTGTTGAAAGATTCTATGGCCTGCTGATATTTCTGCTGGTTGGTATCAAACTGCGGCTTGCCGCCTCTTCTTCCCATCATCGCCCTGGATAGTTCGTCCTGGTCCTCGTTTACAGACGCGTTAAATACCTGTTCCGCCTGTGCCAGTGCCCTGCGGGGCTCGTCCTGACTCAACTCGTACCACGAAGAGGCCATGCGTATGACGAACACGCCGATCAGGATGACAAACACTATTCCCCCAATAAACCATATGTTTTGCCTTCCCCACTCCCATACTTTCTCGCTGAAGGTAAGAAAGTCGTCGGGCTTCTTAATCTGTTTCCTGCTCAGTTTGATTTTCTTCGGCATGGTTAAAAAAACCTCCTCTGTTTAAGGGTCGCTCTTAAACCGGTAACAGCCGGTACTTGTTTCCATGGTAATCGAGAAATCGCTTTTAGTCCAGCGTTTAATCCTGCCCTGCCGCGGATTCCAACAGCTCCCTGACCTTCTGGTGGGGCTTGATTTCCGGAAGCTCGACGGGGGTATGACCTTCATGGTTTTCCGCGTCAGGGCTGGCGCCTCTTTTAAGAAGAACCGTAGTCACCGTTTTGAAACCGTGGCGAGCAGCATAGTGCAGAGGTGTATCGCCCTTGTCGTCCCCGGCGTTTATGCGGGCGCCTTTCTCGAGGAGCAGTCGTACCGATTCTTTGTCTCCCTTTGCCGCAGCCATGTGGAGGGGCGTTCTTCCCCCCTGGTCGAGGATATGGGGGTCGGCTCCTGCTTCCAGCAGTTTCCGGATGATCCCGGTGTTCCCTCCCTTGGCCGCCAGCCACAAGGGGGTCTTGCCGCCTTTGTCTGAACGGTCGTTTACCTTGGCTCGCTTGTCCACCAGGTAGGCGGCAACTTCACCGTGCCCGTACCTGGCGGCAAAATGAAGAGCGCTCCAGCCCTGGTCAGTGGCTGCATTAATCGCCCCTTTATTTTTCGAGACTACTTCCTGCACTCCTTCCAGGTCTCCTCCGCGGGCAAGGTCGCATATCCGGACGCCGGTGGAATTGCTCAAGTGGTCGTGCACAGTGACCGCGAAGAGAACCGCCAGGGCCGCGGGTGTTATGTACCGGATCGCTTTTTTCCAGAACCCGTAGAAGATGCGGGTCCCGCCGCCTTCGATAAGCTGGTGTTTGACGCTCTCGCGTTTCATGAACCAGCCGCCGAACAGGGCGATAAATAATCCGCCGAGCGGCAGCATGTAGTTGTTCGCTATTCGGTCTATCGAGTCCAGGATGGGCATGCCCTGCCCTTCCATGTTCTTAACCAGGGTAACACCTTTGAGCTCGCTGTAGGACAGGGCGGAGAACACACCCAGAACCCAGATGACCCCTCCCAGCACCAGGGTTGCTTTTTTTCTTTTCCATTTCCTGTCGTCGATAAAGTAGGCCACCACGACCTCCAACAGGCTTATGCCCGAGGTCAAGGCTGCAAACGACAGTAGCAGGAAAAAGGCAATGCCCAGGAATCTTCCCCCGGGCATCTGGGAGAAAGCCAGCGGCAACACCTTGAACACCAGCCCCGGTCCCTGCGCAGGGTCCAGGTTGTACTGGAAGAGGATGGTATATATGGCGATTCCCGCCAGGATGGCTATCAACGTGTCCAGGACGGCCACCATGACTGCGGACGACGAGATACTCTCATCATCACCCAGGTAAGACCCGTAAGTAATCATGGCTCCCATGCCCAGGCTCAGTGTAAAGAAGGCCTGTCCCAAAGCCTCCAGCACGGGAAGAGCGGTGTACTCGCCCGCTTCGTTGGTGTACAAGGATTTCCAGTCGGGAACAAACAGGTAGCTCAAACATTCCCCTGCATCTCCTGCAACAAGGCCATAGACCACCAATGCGATAAGAAGCAGGAAGAGCAAGGGCATGAGAATGCCGATCCAGCGCTCCAGGCCTTCTTTGACTCCGAAAATCACGATGGCGATAGTGGCGCCTATAAACACGGTGTGCCATACCAACTGCTCGAGAGTATCAGTGATCAACCCGTCGAAAAGGGAGTTTATGGCTTCAACGTCAGCGTTCAGGTAATCTCCGGACACGCTTTTCACAAAGTAGTCCATTGTCCAGCCAGCGACCACCGAGTAATAAGACAGGATCACGAACCCGGAGGCCACTCCCAGAAACCCCACTGCCATCCAGAAGGGGTTCTTCTCAGCCAGGCGCTTGAAAGCGCCCACCGGGTTTTTGCGCGAGTGCCTGCCGATCATGATCTCCGAGACAAGGATGGGCAGTCCGATGATGATGATGAACGCCAGGTACATCAGCACGAACGCGCCCCCGCCGTACTTGCCCACCAGGTAGGGAAAGCGCCAGATATTTCCGAGACCAATGGCGGAGCCGGCCGCAGCCAGGATGAACATGAACCTGTTGGACCACAAGCCCCGCGTCTGGATGTCCGTCTCGTTCGTATCGTTGGCCGACATATTATTCTCCCCGTCAAAAACCTGCTTTGAAAATCCGGAAAAAGGGCAACGGATAAATTATAACGATCTCTTTTTTACCGCGCAAATCCAATGCCGGCATATTGATTTGCAGGAGTACATCATTGAAGTTGCCGAAATTCCCTCTTCAGGAATACTGCTTTGATTGAGTTTTTTATGGAATCATTATACAATACTCGCTACAGCAGAAAATCGGCAGAAAAAATTAAAACAGGGATGCTCTCTCCGCAATGATTTTCTGAAATTATCGTCAATTAGAAGTTGAAGTAGAGTAATAGACTTTCCCGAGGGAGGAGCCGGTATGGCGAACAGGCAAGGTACGTATTTAACTGTTATAGTAATCATTTTATTGTTTCCCTTATGGGGCGTGGCGCAGGTGGATACTACGTTTACACAGACCGCCCCGCCCTCGCCGGTGGGTTCCGGCGCCCGTGCCATGGGCACAGGAGGCGCTTTTATTGCCATCGGTGACGACGCCACATCCGCTAACTGGAACCCGGGCGCCATGGTCCAGCTTATCTACCCGGAGGCCAGCGTGGTCTTCAGCGCCGAAGGCCGCGACGTTGCCGGCGATGAAGACAGCTTTAACGCGGTGAACCACGCCAGCCTGGTGTATCCTTTTTCAGTAGGAGACGTAAACATCGTGACCAGTGTCAGCTATCAGCGACTTTACGACTTTTACTTCCGCGCCGAGGCTCACACCATGGGTGGAGACTCGAAAACAGGCGAAGTCTATGTATTGACACCCGACCCCATGGCGCGGGTCCACATAACCGACCTGGAAGATATATACCCGGTGTCGGTGACCCAGACAAAGGACGGCAGCCTGGAGGCCCTGACCCCTACGGTGGCTTTCCAGGTCACTCCACAGTTTTCCCTGGGGTTTTCTTACAACTTCTGGGATGACGACTGGATGGGGTCTCCCTATAAGCAGACCTACCACGAGGTCCGGGAGGAAGGCACCCATTACACCAGTGCCGGAGCCTATACAGTGGACGGAGGCCTTTCCAACTGTACCTGCAACGGTGGAGAACCCTGCGACTCGAACGGCGACATAGTCGACGACCCCGCCTGCCTGGAAGGAGTGTCGGTCATTTCCGGGTCCACCCTCGTGACCGTGGATTCCACCGACCGCATAGAGATCAAGGGCACGGAAGAGATCGACATGAAAGGCCAGAACTTTACCATTGGGTTTTTGTGGGACGTGACTCCCCAGTTCAGCGTAGGGGGGGTCTACCGCTCCGAGTTCGAGCTGGACATGGAGAGGGACCTGAGTTACAAGTACATTGGTTACAATCCTCCCCTCTCGCCTGTCAAAAAGACCTATGACGAGAAGATGAGAATGCCTGCGTCTTACGGGCTCGGCCTGGCCTACCGCTACAGTGACGAACTGTCATTTGCTTTTGACGCCACCCGGGTGGAGTGGAACCGGTTCGAGCTCGAGCTGGATGACGGCACCAGGATAAGCCCGGTGAACGGCATGCCCACGGATGAAGCGGACATAGACCCGACCATCACCTACCGGGCGGGAGGCGAATATCTCCTGGTTCAGCCCAAGTACGTGGTGCCTTTCCGGATGGGTCTCTTCTACGATCCGCAGCCGGCGCGGGAAGAGCCCGACGAGTATTACGGAGTTTCCGCGGGCACGGGCATGGTTTACGAGAACATTGTCTTCGACCTGGCATACTGGTATAAGTGGGGAAACGACGTAACGCTTTACACCAACTATAATGAGAAGACGGGCGCGGTGGAAGAGGTCGAGGGAGACGTGATCCAGCGAATGGTCATGCTTTCCCTGATTATTCATAGCCGGTAACAGACAACGGGTCCGGCTGATTCGCCGGTCTCAAGATCGAGGAGGAATCCGATGATTTTCAAGAACGTCAACTCCAGGCTGATTGTACTTTTCATGGGGCTACTGGTCTGTCTGGCCGCTAATCATGCAGACGCCCAGATGAACCTTTATATCTCCTCGGTGCCGGAGCCGGTAAAGCCGGGGGACGAGTTCACGGTGACGGTGTCTGTTGACGTCGACACCAACACACTTGGAAAGTACGAGATTCCCCTCCTGTATGACGAGACCCTCATGCTTTTAAAGAAGGCCCAAGGGGTTGCCGGCAGCGAGTTTACCATGCCAATAACCCGGGACCTGCCTTTTTACGAGAAGATGGTTCTCCGCGATGAGCACAACAACAAGGGATGTACCAGCACCGGCAACATCACCCTGGCACACCTTACCTTCGAGGTGTTGGATACCGCTGCTCCTGCTGTTGGCTCTACTATCGAGTTCGGGAACACGGTGTTCCTGGAAGATTGCAGCGGAGAAGACATCACCGGAGGTCTTCCGCCCCGGTCGGAGTGGGAGACCGGCCATATGAGTACTGCATCCATGCCTGCCGGAGCGCCGGACACCAGCAAGTACATGGACCTTGACGACGACTATAGCCCCACTGAAAACGATGCCTTGATACTTCACAAGATCGTGGACAACGCCATTGCAACTAATGATGGAGACACCTTGTTTAACAAAAACGCCCGGTCCTGCGACCTGAACGGAAACGCTGTTTCCGACAAGTATGACGCCGGCAGAATGGACGCACTGGTACGTCCTTCCCGGGTGATCCACGCGGGCCCCGACGGCATATGTCAATCGGATGCGTTGATTGACGATCTCCAGGTGACGGAGACGGGATTCGGAGAGCCTGGAGCAGTAGTCATTTCGCCGGGGTTCAATGCCGTGCTTGACACCACTCCGGCAGGCGATGACGTGATCTCCGGACATCGAATCCTCACCGGTCCCGACGGCCTGGCGGGAACCTCTGTTTCCGGAGACGACGTGCAGGAGATACCGTTTGGAAAAGGACGGCCCAATGGTTTGTGCATACTGCCTGGACGCAACCAGGTAATGGACACCACTCCTATGGGAGATGACGTGTCGGTAGAAGAACCAAAGGCGGATGTCATGGTATCCGCCAAGCCTCAGAAAGGTGCACCCGCCGCCATCGAGATCATATCACCTGAAGACTCCCCCCATTACGTTGACCGGAACCGGCCCGTGCCGATAACAGTGGCCGTCAAGGACCAGAGCGGTGCAGCCAAGACCGGCATCTCACCTGTCTTTCGCATCACCAGCGGAGCGGGACACTTCCAGGGCAATCAGGGCGGGACCACGGTTATCTCGGACCTGGAGACGGATGTTTACAACGATAAATCGGGGACCCCCCGCGGCTACTCCACAGTGGTCCTCTATCCGGAGTACGGCGTCAACAACATCGAGGTCTCCCTGCCCGAAAATCCGAGTAAAGGGATTGCATTACCTTTGTCCACCACCCTTTCCGTCGAGGTCCTGGACCAGTCTACTGCCCTGGTGCCCGATACCATAACAATCGAGGCATCGGACGCAGACATAAAAGCCGGCGAGACCGCGGTGCTCTACATTACATTAAAGGACGACAACACCGCGGTGCACGGCATGGCGGACCAGATTAAGCTGTTGAGCCTTCGAAACGCAGAGAGAGGGGAGGACTTGACGCGGTTCGGACAGGACCGGCCGACCGCGGTTTTCCAGGACCGGTTCGAGGACGGGGACATATCCGACTGGAACTCCGACCCTCAAGGAGGCGAGGTAGAGCTGGTATCAGAAAGCTCAGGTATCTTCGGCAACAAATCACTACGGTTTACCGCTTCAGGATCGGCATCGCCTTCCATATCAAGATGTATCCCCACTGATGACCACCGGGACATCCAGTTGGTATACCAGTACACCTTTGTCGGAGATTGCGTGCAGTACTCTCCCCGTTTCATGGTCGAGTACTCCCTCGACGGCTCCACTTGGCGGACCCTCAGGAAGGCGCAATCGTGCGCCGACCTCGTAGGAGGCTCCGGAATGTGGATCGGAGACAGGTTAAACCTTGAAAGCGTGAGCGGTGCAAACAACAACGATATTTTTATAAGGTTTACACTGGACGCTAACGGAAGCGGAACTATGCAGGCTCTTTACCTTGACAACGTGGGTGTCGCCGGCCTGAACATATTGAACCAGGGCGGCTTCGAAAGCTACCAGGACGGTGATTTTCCGTCAGGGACATTGCAGCCTTCCAGCTTCATATCCACCGGAGACGACGGCGTACTTGATACCACACCCCTGAACGACGACACCTCGCTTTTTTCCGTGGGCTACGGCGAGGCCTACTCCACCATCATCTATCCGGGCCTGAACGGCACGCTGGATACGTCCGTCCTTGGCGATGACACTACGGGATCCACCTCAACCATAAACTCCGGTCCCGACGGTATTGCCGATTCCCTTGCTTCCGGAGACGACTTCCAGGAGGTCCCCCAAGGACAAGGAAAGCCCTGGACCCAGAGCATCTTTCCGGGAGCCAATCTCGTGATTGACAGCTCCTCTGCAAACGACGACTTCATGGTGGGGCAATCCGGTCCCGACCCCCGCATCGAGGTTGACTCGACCATAGGTTCGACTACCGGGGGCGGGCAAGGGAACAACGGCTCTGACAAGTTCCTTTATCTGGGCAGGGCTGTTGCCGGCAGCTCGGTGGAGGACTACTCGGTGGCCATGAACCTGGACCTGGCTGACATGGACCAGGTGGTGCTCCGCTTCTACTCCCGCACCCGCTCCCAGGCGGACTTTGCAACCAACAACAAACTCTCCCAGGAGTTCGTGGTCGAGGTCAGCGACAACGGGGGAGAGTCCTGGTCCAAGGTATGGGACTTCAAGGGCAACGAGGAAAGTTCCTGGACCGAGCACAAGGTTTTGATCTATGATGATCCCCGCTTCAACCTGGTGGACGATTTCCTGATCAGGTTCCGCGCTTCAATGGACAGCACGGAAAATGATGGCGCCGACCCCGATGGAGTCTACCTCGATGATATCCTGGTCACCGGCATCAAGCCTTCAGTGGACCGGTTTACAAGCGTTATCGACACTAATGACGGTAACGGGACCTACAAGGCTTATTACTCCTCATATATCCCCGGCGGCACGGTTGAGATTTCCGCTGCCTACTGGCCATACCAGATAGAACCCACCGAGCTGAAAATCCCTGTATTTGCAGACCCCGAACTGTCCATAACGGTGGAAGAGAGAAAAGCCGAGCCCGGCTCCATTCAGGTGCTGCCTCAAAACTTCACCCTCAATGCCTGCCAGTCCATGAACGTCACCGTGGTGGGAAGGTACACAGACACCCCCGCGGGCCAGTTGGAGGACATGACCAGGTTCTTTAAGCTCCTGGTGAACGGACCCGCCCGACAGACAGCGCCGGGGGTCATCACTGCCGACTGTTTTGAAGGCAACACGCCGGTGCCCATAAATATTAGCGCCAAGCCGCTGATACCCAGCCTGTATGATCCCGGAGGAGGAGGGACCGGACAGCAGACCGGCGACTTGTCCGGGACTATTTACAAGCCCACCTATGCCACGGCTCCGGACGCGCCCGTATGGCTCGACCTGGGCGGAGGGGATATCATTTACTCCAAGACCAACTCCAGCGGACACCATTACTTCCAGGCTGTGCCCGCGGGAAGCGGATACTCCATGCATGCGTCCAAAAAAGGCTACACCAAGAAAGTGAAAAGCAATATTACGGTAACCGCGGGTGAAAATACTACAGTAGCTTTTGCCATCCAGTCCGGAGCGAACTTCGACGGTGACGCTTATAACGACGCCACCGACAGTGACGATGATGACGATGGAGTTTCCGATTCCGCGGAAAGCCTGCAAGGGTCCACCTCATATAATCCCGACTCTGACGGAGACGGGTACACCGATGACATAGACGCTTTCCCCGGAGACAGCACCGAATGGCTGGACACTGACGACGACGGCACCGGCGACAATGCCGACACCGATGACGACGGTGACGGCATCAGCGACTCTGAAGAAGAGTCAGTGGGCAGTGACGGCTACATCACCGACCCCAAAGACAAGGACACCGACGGCGGCGGCGAAGAGGACGGCGACGAGGTGAACAACGGCAGGGACCCCACCGACTCGAGCGATGATGTCACCACCACCAGCGACACTGACGGCGACGGACTGCTCAACTCTTACGAGACGGACACCGGCGTGTACGTGAGCACGACCGATACCGGATCGGACCCCAATAGTACCGACACCGACGGCGACGGGCTCGACGACTACGCCGAGGTCTATACCCACAACACAGACCCCAATACCAATGACACCGACAGTGACGGCGTTTTGGACAACGTCGAGGTCGGGTCGACAGCATGCTCCAACGCTACAGTCGCAGACACCGACGGTGACGGGCTCACCGACGGCACCGAGGACGCGGACGGAGACGGCATACAGGACAGCGGCGAGACAGACCCTTGCGACTCGGACAGCGACGACGATGGAATGAATGACGGGTATGAATCGAACAACGGGCTCGATCCGCTGACCGATGATGCATCCGGAGACAAGGACAGCGACGGCTTGACCAACATGGCAGAGTGTACGCGAGGCACATACGCCAATGACTCGGACTCCGATGATGACGGCATGACTGACGGATGGGAAGCAACCTACGACTCCTGCGGACTCGATCCCCTGACCGGAGATTCCGCATCGGACGCCGACTCCGACGGATTAAAGAACCTCGATGAATTCAACGCCGGGACTAACCCCTGCTCCTGGGACACCGACAGCGACGGGCTGGGAGACTCACTCGAAGGCAATACCTCGTGCACCAGTCCAACCAGTGCTGACTCCGACTCCGACGGCTTAAGCGACGGCGTCGAGGACGGCAACACCAACGGCATCCAGGACGGGAGCGAGACCAACCCCTGCTCCTGGGACTCGGACGGCGACGGGCTGCCCGACAAATTCGAGTACGACAACATGAGCGGGCATGACCCCGGCGAGAACCTGGACCCCATTG
>CAYQTK010000111.1:0-12915 GCA_964420375.1 uncultured bacterium | reverse complement strand
ACTAGTGCCTTGTCAAAAGCTTTTTGGGAAATAGAAAACAGCTTTTTGGGGGATAGAAATTAGCTTTTTGGGGGATAGAAATTAATCGTGCGAGCGGCTTTAGCCGCGATTTTCGTCGGCCCTGTTCCCCTTTTTTCGAGTTACAAAGTACTAATTCTCATTAACGGAAATGGGGGCACAAACCAGGGGAGGACTTCAAAATGTTTAATCCGTTTGTATTTATAGACCCTTTATATCTCATCATGGTTCTTCCCGCTCTTGCCCTGGCCATATATGCCCAGGTCAAGGTGAAAAAGACTGTGGGGAAGTACTCCCGGGTGGAATCCCTTAACGGGATGACGGGCGCTGCCGCAGCCCGCCGGATCCTCGAGGGGTTCGGGCTGAACAATGTTGCGGTGGAACAGTCGCGGGGGTGGCTCTCCGACCACTATGACCCCAAGAACCGCGTGCTTCGGCTGAGCCCGGAGATATACTCCACGCCTTCGGTGGCCGCGGTGGGCATTGCCGCCCATGAGGCGGGCCATGCCCTCCAGCACGCCCAGGACTATGCTCCCCTGAAGTTCAGAAACGCCATCGTTCCCACTGCATCCATCGGGTCGTGGCTGGCATTTCCGATGATCTTTGTGGGGTTCATCTTCCAGCTCGAGACCCTTGCCTACCTCGGACTGGGGCTGTTCGCGGCGCTGGTGGTTTTTCAGATCGTGACCCTGCCGGTGGAGCTCGACGCCTCCAGCCGGGCCAAGAAGGTCATCTTCGAGTTGGGGATCATCTCTTCCGGCGAGGAAAGAACAGGTGTGGCCAAGGTATTAAACGCCGCGGCCATGACCTACGTGGCAGCCACGGTCACGGCCATCGTTCAGCTTCTGTATTTTGCCATCCGGCTTGGGCTGCTGGGCGAAGACTGAAAACAGCGTGAGAGGAGTTAAGGGGAAATTCATTATTGGGCATGCTAAGCTGTATACATAAAGAAAATTTGAAATTTCCCTTGACAAGGACGGTCTCATTTGATATTAAGTTTAGACAATTATTTTATGCATTGGCATGAAAGTTTCCCGAAAGGAAAAAGAAATATCATCACGAAGTCCAGAGGTGCTCCGGGGTTTAAACCGGACAGACGGAGCATACAGAGACCGAGCATCCGGAGAGATGGCAGGACAAGCAAAATCACCGGATTAGTGAGGGTGCGGACTACCAGCGGGTTGTCCGAAAAGTTTTTGAAAACATCATGGGCATGAAGAGGCTTGGCTGAATTTCTTCTCCCCGTGTTTGAAAAACAGTTTTTATGTTTTTAGACGGTGGATTTGCATCACCGGCTTTAAGAGGTTAGAATCCTTTAAAAGGCGGTTTTCAAATACACCGGAGTGGGAATTATATGATTTGGACAAAGAGAGCCACTAGGAGACGGAAGCTGGCATTCCGTCAACCAGCAAGGAAATTTAGGAGGAAGATGTGAGTAATTCAAAAACGCTCCTCAAAAAAAGAGTGAAGGCCCGAACTCCTCTTGTTTTTCTTTTGATAATCGCTTTGCTCGTCACTGCGGGCTGGGTAAAGGTTGGAGCTGCTTCCTTCGAAGCTGTTCCCAGCATCTCCGCTCGTTATACCGTAAAGAACAACATCGACGCGGTAGACACCAATAATGTTAATGCCGTAGATGCGACCTATCTTAACTATCTTCTGGGAGTGGACCTCAACTACCGCACCAGCCGCCACGGCCTCTCCCTCTCTGCCAACGCTTCCTATCAACAATACCTGACCGTTGACGGCGACGTGGAGGACGCCGCGGACACCGAGCCCGCGGATTACAACTTCTTCAACTACAGCGGCGCGCTGGAGTACCGTTACTTTTACGGTCAGAAGTTCAACTTCATTATAAACGACACTTTCAGTCAGAACCGCGACTTGCAGGAAGTCTTCGGGGTTGGAACCAACTCATTGAGCTACAGGTATCTGCACACCAACAACCGGTTCAGAGTGGCGGGTATTTTCCGGCCTAACCCGAAGCTCTCCCTCCGGGTGGGGTACAACTATCACTCCCTTGTTTTTCCGGACCCGGAAAACGAGCTGATCGAGGGGTCCAAGCCGCCCGATTCCTTCGAGAACAGGGGCGTCGTCCGGACGGAGTACTCTTTCAACCGCAAGCTCACCGGTATTATTGATGTTCAGTACGCGGACCGGAACTTTGAAAACAGTGATTACAATACTGCTGATTACCGCCTGCTTCAGGGGGTGGTAGGACTCCGTTACAAGATAAACCGGTACGCGACTATCGAAGGAACCGCGGGCGCCGCCCAAAGAGACGTGTACGACCTCTCCGAAGCTACCCTTGTTTCTCCTCCTTATGCAGCGGGAACCTTGGCTTACGACCTGGAGGACACCACAGACCCCATCGTGAACGTGGTTTTCAACTATGAAAAGCCAAAGCGTTTCTCATGGAACATCAGGGGACAGCAGGGCATCAGCACTTATGGAAACAATCTCTTTTACACCCATACCACCGCCGACACCACCTTTCAGTACTTTTTCGATCCCAAGCTGTCCATGGAGCTGGAAGGAAGATACCAGCGAGCCGTCTTCAATGTTGACGCCAACGGACGGGACTGGCAGTGGGATGAGGACCGGACGGATGATTTGATGATCGCTTCCGTACGGTTTATCTGGGACATCCTCCAAAAGGACAACCGCGGAACGCTCACACTGATTGCCGGCTACGATTACAACATGAGGGATTCCAGCATTGACGACGCTGAAGATTACACCGCTACTTACAGGAACAACTACTACACCAGGTCTTACGATACCCAGCATGACCTGTATTACGTGCAGATCAAAGTTGCTCCTATAATCATCGCTGGAAAATAATCTAATAATAACATCTCAAGGAAAACTTTAATGCTTATTAAAAGACTTGCCGTATTTATCGGCACGGCTCTTCTCCTTGTGTTTATTTCCCCCTATTCAAGTTTTTCCCAGCCGCGGCCCGGAAACCCTCCCCAACAGACCGGAGAGAAGGATTATACCGTCGGTCCCAAGGACGAGATAAGCGTAAAGGTGTGGGGAGAGGACATGGAGATCACCACCGAGGTGTCCTCTGACGGTACCATCCAGTTCTTCTTCCTGAGAGAGATAAAGGTTGCCGGGCTGAATACTACCGAGATAAAAAGCAAGACAGAAAACCTGCTGCAATCGAAAGGCTACTTGAGTAACCCCGTAGTCATAGTAAATATCGAGGAGTACAAATCAAAGGAAGTCCAGATTCACGGCGCCATCAATAACCCGGGAATTTATTACCTGGAGACCAATTACACCACCCTTTTAAACCTTATCTCCAAGGCCGGCGGTACGAGCGAGAACCGTGGCAGGCTGGCATATGTCTGGAGAGGCGGGGCCAAAAAGGTAAACATCAGAGAAAAGGGTTCCAAGCAGAAAAGCTCCAAGAACTCGGGGGCCGCGGGCAAGGGTTCCGATACGAACAGCCCCGAGAAGATACCTGCGCCTTTGCAGGGGATGAAAAAAATCGAGGTCAACATCCAACGTCTCCTTGACGAAGGCGATGTGTCCGAGAACGTGGTGGTTTTTCCCGGCGACTTCGTTCTTATAAACTCCCTCGGCACGGAGAACCCTTCTGAGAACTATGTGTGGGTGGAAGGCGAAGTCAAAGACCCCCAACAGATTCCCTATCAGTCCGGGCTTACCGTGCTGCAGGCGGTTATCAAGGCCGGGGGGGTAACCGACCTTGCATCTCCCAATCGCACCCAGATAACCAGGGAAGGAGCCGACGGCGAGCGGGTGACCTTCAAAGTCCGGCTCAAGGACATCCAGAAGGGCAACCGCCCTGATGTGGCACTTCAGGCAGGAGACAGAGTCTACGTTCCCGAATCCTGGTGGTAATCCATTACCTGTTCCCGCCAAGGCAAGGAGAAACCTCCACCTTTATCAACGGGCCCGCTTCCGGCTCCGACACTCGCGCAGCAGGCCACAGACCGGGCACCCACACCAGGCCCGCCGAGTCCTCTAAAAGAGGCCAAGCCTCACGGTCACGCCAGGGAATGCCCAGCTCCTTCATGAACCTCGACAGCTTGCGCCTCTGCCCTCCAAAAGGATGAAAACGGTCCCCCTCACGAAAACGCCTCACCCGCAACCGCCCCTTTAGACCCGGCCGGCTGAGGTACGCCCTGCAAAAAAGCTCCGGAGACCCGCGGCTGTCCACTACTTCAGTAGAAACCCGGTAAGAATAGCCTCCCGGACCCGGCCAGTCCACCGACCCGGGAACCTCCAACAAAAGGCGATCGGGTAATGAATCCCATCGCTGCTTGCGTGCTATCCCCGACTCCTCCTTGGCCGTCCGCTCGATCGTGACTCCCTCCTTTTCGATAAAGATACGGACACCCGGAAGGTCCAAAGAGGACCCCGCCCCGCCGCTGTATATAAGCTCCGAGATATCTTCAAGGTGGGACGCGGAAATCGAAAGCAGGTCTCCCTTCGCCCTGCGGACCGACTCCCGGAGAACGGCCAGGCAAAGCCCCGCAGGTTCGGAAAGAAGACTGTCGCGGTCCAATACAACCAGGCCGTCTCCTTCACCGCCGTTCCTGTCAAGCCAATCCTCCGCGAGCGAGCAAAGCAGACCGTACTCCTTGCGCAGGACCGCGGCGCTCCGGGCGAGCACCCTGGAGACCGCGGGATTTATGTCCTCCAGAAGCGGCATGACCTGGTGACGGACGCGGTTTCTTAAAAAACCGGGATCAAGGTTGCTGGTGTCCTCCCGCCATCCCAGCCCGCGGCTTTGCAGGTACTCCCGCACGTCGGACCGAAATATCCCCAGGAGAGGCCGGACAATATAGACCTTGTCCGAGTACGGCAAGGCCTTGCGGCTGGGGCTCATGGAAGAAAGACCGGCCATGCCCGCCCCCCGCAAAAGGTTGATCAGAAAAGTCTCCGCAACGTCGTCGGCATGATGTCCCACCGCTACGGAAGGCGCTCCATGCGAGAGCGCGGTCCGCACCAGAAAATCGTACCTCTGTCCCCGGGACCATTGCTCCACCCCGCTCGCCGGAGGGTTCTCCAGTCTTTCCACGTAAAGCGAAAGGCCGAGATGGGAGGCGAACTCGCGCACCCATCTCTCGTCCTCGTCGCTCTCCTTGCCACGAAGGCAGTGGTTGAGATGGGCGAGAACAAGCTCGAAGCCGAGTCTTTCCCGGAGTTCGAAAAGAGTAGAGACCAGCGCCACCGAATCCGCTCCACCGGATATGCCTGCTACAACACTTGAACCCCTCTCAATAAGTACCGCCGAGGTGATGGCGTGCTCTACTCTTTGTACAAAATCGACCATGGCTTCCACTAAGGTTATACCCGAAAAAAACGGCCGGGAAAAATAAATGCATCTCGCCCGGCCGCGGTGCAGAAACTTGGACACACCGATTTTATTGAACAAAAACCGGGCAAGCCCGGTCAGTCCAGGACAAAGGACCCCACAACCCACAAAATGAAACGCCTTTGCGCTTTCCTGAAAAAAAAGTGTTCTACATTCAAGGAATGATTGGAGTCGATCATATGACAATAAGATGATAGTGTCAATACCCGTTTGGTTCCGGCTATGCCGGGTTAGGACGTACGTTTTTTCGTCCCCCTGGTGCTACAGGGCTTGATTTGACGAGATTTTTAAAAACAAGGGGTTGGCTTTTCGGGGGTTTAAAATTGTATTGCAAAGGGAAGCGGCCGGTTTTTTATGGTGGAGCCGTCAGGTGCGTGTTTGCCGGTAGAAGAGGGCTCTGATAATATGTTTATTTGCGTATTCTGGCTTTTCTTAAAAAGCAGGGGATTATAGTAACAATGGTAAGATGTTCTACCAGTTCTTTAGATCGCCGTTGTTTGTTAAGTTGTGTAGAGCTGAGTAAAATCCAAGCGAAGGGCTTATAATGAGTACGGAAATGATATCTGTTGATTTTGAAAGATGCACCGAGTGCGGCCTGTGCGCACGCGACTGCGTGAGCGGGGTCTATCTGCTTTCCGAGGGCAAGCCGGAGATAAAAAACCCCCAATACTGCAACAAGTGCAGCCATTGTGTGGCTGTGTGTCCCGAGCAAGCCGTCACCCATCACGGTCTTGCCGGCACTCCGGCCCGCCCGGTGGACAGGAAGAAGATAGACCCGGAAGCATACCGCGAGACAGTGCTCTCCCGCCGCAGCGTGAGGCTGTATAAGCAGGAGCCCGTGCCCAAAGAAGACATCGAGGACATACTGGACGTGGCCCGCTACTCACCCACTGCGTCCAATACCATGGACGTGGGATACGTGGTCATAACCGACCCTGAGCTTATCGACAAAACCGGCCGGAAGATATTCCGGGAGGGCGAGAAGCTCATGGAAAGAACACAGAAGCCGGGCGGCTGGATATTGAAGAAACTGGTCAACATGTCCATGGGCGGCAAAGGTCTTGATCTGTATTTGCAGAGACTGCCCATGTACCGGGAGTGGATGGAGCAGGGCCGCAATCCCGTGATCCATAACGCTCCGGCACTCATCATCATCCACGGGCCGAAGAAAGGCAGGTTCGTGCGGGAGAACTGCGCCATTGCCGCGGCCAACATCACCAACTACGCCCACGCCAAGGGCTACGGCACCTGCTACCTGGGACTGGTGGTCGTGCCCATGAACCGCAGTAAGAGCATGAGCCAGAGGCTCGGGGTTCCCGACGACCGCCGCGCCTATCTCGTGCTCGCCCTGGGCAAGCCCCAAATCAAGTACAGGAGCACTCCGGTAAGGCCGCAAGCCCGGATGTCATGGCTCTGAGCCCTCCGGCTTCCTGACCGAAAAAATCAGGAACGCTGCCATGAGGTCCAGGACCACGAAGACGTGGTAGGCTGCGTCATAGGACTTGAACAGATCGTAGCTTGCGCTCATCAGCCCGTATCCCGCGACCTCCAGTACCAGGAAAAGAGCCGCAAAGCGCGTCACCGCTGCAAAAGATTCCCTCCCGAAAATAAAAGCTATGATGATGGGGAAGGTGGACATGACCCCTCCCATGGCGAACCCGAAGATCAAGGCGAAAGCTACCTGGAAAGCGGCGGCCCTGCTTATGAGGCCCACCGCCAGCCCCAGGCTGCATGCACACATGAGAAGAGCGGCCACCCGGCGGGGGGCCTGCCGGTCGCAGAGCATCCCCCAGAAGTACTTGCCCATGGTGCCCAACAACGCGGCAGTGGCCATCATGGCCATGGCCTGGTTGTCGCTGAAGCCTATGTCCGTAAACCGTGGCTTCAATTGAGGCATGATCCCCACTACGCTCATCATGACCAGGGCGTAAGCGAACCCCAGCTTCCAGAACGCGGCCTTGCGGAATAAGCGGCCCGGCGTCCATATCAATTGGTCGCGGCCCTCGATGCGGACTTGCCCCACACTTTTTCCGGAAAGCTCAACTGGAGCGGCGTTGTCCGGCAACAGACCGTAATCCTCCGGCCAGTTCCGGACCACCAGCCACGCCGCCGGCCCGGCAAGCACCAGCGCAAGTCCGATCCATAGGAAGGCGTTCTCCAGGCTGAAGTTCTTGACCAGCAGCATGGCCAGCACCGGAATCACCGCCCCCGACAGCGAGACCCCCGCGGTGGCCAGGCCCATGGCCTTGCCGCGCTTCAACACGAACCAGTTGTTCACCGCGGTGTTGGCAACGATCCCGCCCAAAGACATGTTGGCCAGGAAGGTGACGAGATATAAAAAGTAAAACTGCCACATCTGGTGGACGTGGCCGAGAAAAATAAAACAGACGCCCGCGAGCACCCCTCCCGCGGCCATCATGGTCCGCGGACCGAGGCGCATCACCAACGTACCGTAAAAAAACTGGGCGGCAAAACCTACCAGGGTCCCCAGCCCCAGGGCAAGGTTGATCCCCGCACGCGTGAAGCCCCGCTCGTCGCAAAGCGGCTCCATGAAAGCGTTGTAGATGTAAAAGTTGGTCCCCACCGACATGAAATGGGCGAAAAAAGCAATGCCCACTATGGACCAGCCGTAAAAAAGTTTATCTCCTTTATCATGCCTTTGTTCAGTCATGGACTGTGCCGGCTCCACACCTGATATTACGGGAACTGCTCGAATCCAGGGGGCATTATCAGGGAATTACGTGGAGTTTACAAACCTCCCTCGACTTTCGCCTTGACAACTCGAAGCAGGACATGCATAAATATTAGCCGTGATGCAAAAGCAAAAAGCAATAACAGCTTTGGCCCTTGCCGTGGCCCTGCTCCTTCCCGCCGGCGTTTCTTCGTGGGGCAGGAAAGAGGTAAAGATGCGGATCAGGCCTCCCGACTGCGGCAAGGAGGTCCTCTACCGCCGGAGCTTTGATGAAGGCCGCAAGTCGGAGACCTACGCGGTGCACGCGGAGAAGCTCCGGGTAAACGGCGAGGTCGCCTACCAGTCCATCAGCCTCTATGAGGACCGGGTGCGGCGCATCACCATGCGCGGCAAAGACCTTACCCCGCTTCACATGGAAGAGGTCTGCAACGACGGCTCCTGCCTGATCAAAAGGACCTATCACGGCAAGACGGTACACGTGGTCAGAAAGAACCGGCCCTATCCTATTGACGAGACCATCGAGGTCCCCCAGGGAGTTCACGATCCCGAGTCGTTCGCCTTCCTGCTCAAGGGATATCCCTTTGAAATGCAGGACACGGTGGCCCCCATCAACGTGCTGGTCGCCCATCCCAACCCTCTCTTTAAAAAACCCCGCACCTTTGCGCTCGACATCGTGCCGCTGGGAGAAGAAAGAGTGAGCGTGCCCGCCGGAGAGTTCGACTGCTACGTCCTCGAGATGTCGCTGTCGGGCGTGCTGGGTTTTGTGGCGCCGGACAACCGCTTCTGGCTGCTCAAACAAGACCCGCATCTCATCGTGAAAGCGGAGGGGGGCGGCGAGACGGTCGAGCTAATGGCAGGGCCTTTTCCGTGCAGCAAACAAGGGCACTGCAAGGTAAAGGCCAAGCACCCTCCTCAACGGGAAGAGAACCGGTGAGCAGGGCCCGTCCCAAGAGGTGAATTCATGTCCACCATAGTACTGGCCGACGGCAGCCTGGCAGCCGAAACCGATCCACGCGAAAAGAAAGTGGTGTGGGTCATTGCCGTGGCCCTTCTGATTTCCACCGCGTTCTTTACCGTGCTCCACCATATCTTTCCCCAGGTGCTCGACGTGCCCTCCAACAAGGGCGTTCCCATGACCGGGTATCCGGCCATGTTCGCGCTCGACCTCGTGCCCGTCGCGCTGGCCTGGCTGTGCTTTTATCATGCCTGGCGGAGGCTCGGCATCTATCGCGCCATGCTCTTTCTGGGCGGGTCCTTTGTGTTCACCGGCCTGGAAGAGAGCATGTGGATACTGCTGGGCAGATACCAGCACGAGATCGAGCAGGCATTGGGAAGCGGCCTTTCCGAGGCTGCCCTGGGCGAGCAGGCGGCCGAGGTCACCGGCACCTATTACTTCACGCGGGGGTTCTTCTGGTTCCTGGAGACACCGCTTTTGGCCTGCCTGGGCTGGTTCTTCGTGGCCTACTCCTGCGTGTACGTGGCAGACATAATAATGCCGCGGGCCCGGGCCGTTACGAAAGCAGCGGTGGGAGGACTGCTCGCGGTGGACCTCGACCTGTGGCTCGACCCCGTGCAGACCCACGAGGCGTTCCAGTCCTGGGTATGGTTCGAGGGAGACCGCATACATATATTCTCCATTCCCTTTTCCAACTTCGCCGGCTGGTTCTTGCTGGTGTTTCTGTTTGCAGTGGTGTTCGAGCGGGTCCCGGCAATGATAAAAAAATGGGGACCGGTAAAGACAGCAATTTATTTTTACCTCATACTCTTCGGCCTGGAGCTGTTCATCCTCGCCTTATTCTTCATGTACGGGACCATTTTGATGCGAGTCATACCAGAGCCTTTGAACCTTACCGTGGGAGGAATATGAAAAATGACAAGCAGCCTTTTCGAACGCGCGCTTGATTACTTTCCCATCATCGCCTTCTTCGGGTTCTGGCTGCAGGGAGCAGCGGTGTCGTCCCTCATCACCGGCGACCCGCGGCTCATGGCGCTTGGTGTGATCACCGTTCCCGCAATAGCCGCCATGATTGTGGCCGTAATAAAAATACGCAAAAGCCGCCAGTCCGGAAAAGATACGGAAAATGAGCGCAGCCGCTGAAGCGGAAAGCAACGTTTTTTCTTGACTCGACAGTTAGTAAATTGGTATATTTAAGCTGCGTTAAAAAGGCAGCAACCGCCGGACGTTCCCGGCCGGCAGAAAAGAGGCGATAGCATGGACGAGTTCGGCAGCATCCTTCGAGAGCCGTCTAATCAGTACCTGGCAGCGGCAAAGGACCGCGGAGCAAAGCTTTGCGGGTACTACTGCACTTACGTTCCGGAAGAGCTGGTCCTTGCCGCGGGCATGGTGCCGGTCCGCATCCGGGGAGTGGGAAGCGACGACAGCTCGACCGGCGACTCGTGGCTCAGCTCGCGTTTATGCACCTACAGCCGCTGGTCCGTCTCCGCCGCCCTCGACGGCCATTACGGGTTCCTGGACGGGATCGCCGGGATCAACAGTTGCGACCAGATAAGGCGCGCTTCCCAGGTGTGGATGTCGGAGAGCCCGCCGGGGTTTACCCATTTCATTGCAGTGCCCCGGGCCTCCCGCGAAATCAACTACCAGGCCTACCTGGACGAGCTTCATTCCTTTAAAAACCGGCTCCAGGAGTGGAGCGGCAAGGACATAACCGACGAGTCTTTGCATAAAGCCATCTCCTTGACCAACCGGAAGCGAGAGCTTTTAAAAAGGATATCTTCGCTTCGAAAGCCGGGCGCGCAAGGCCATGTGACCGGCTCGGAGATGCTTGCCGTAAGCGTGGCCGCAACCCAGATGCCGCCGGAGGACTTCCTGGAGACGGGCGGCCGTTTCCTTGCGGAGCGGGAGGAGCAGCCTTCCCCAGAGCCGGGCCGGGCGAGGCTCATCGTGTGCGGGGGAGAGCTTGACGACCCTTCATACCTGTCCGTGATCGAGTCGGTGGGAGCGGACATAGCGGGCGAGTTCGTGTGCTTCGGCGCCCGGGCCTACGAGGACATGGCAGATGAAGAGGGAGACCCCATGGAGGCCATAGCCCGGCGGTACTTCTATCACGTGCCCTGCGTGCGCATGGGCGAGAAGTTCAACGACCGTTTTGACAGGCTGGTGGAGACGGTGCGCGAGTTCGATGCTCATGGCCTGGTATTTCAGCGGCTCAAGTTCTGCCAGTTGTGGGGAGCGGAGTTTCACTCTCTTCTCGAGAAGTGCCGCGAAAAAGGCATTCCCCTGTTGTCCCTGGAGCGGGAGTACGGTGTGATTTCCACCGGCCAGGTCAAGACCCGGGTCCAGGCTTTCCTGGAAAAGATCGAGGCAAGCAGGCCCTGAACCGGGCTTGGTTTACAAAGGACATTGTCATGGCCATACTCGGCAAGGATCGTTGGGAAGTCTGGGAGCTGGTTTACGACTCCATCAAGGGGCTGGAGGAGATATTCGAAGAGGACCCTGACGAGCGCGTCCACAAAGCCCTGTTGCGCGTCTACGGCCGTTACGTGGAGGACATGTGCCGTGCGGTTGACGAGAACAAGAAGATCATCTGGAGCAACTTCGCGGTCCCGGCGACGCTGATGCGGGGTTTTGACGACGATGACATCTTCTGGTACATGTTCGAGGCCCTGCCGGTGATCCAGTCTCTGGTGGGTCTTCCCGACGAGGTCAACACCGGCCTGGTCGACGTTGCCGAGTCCGCCGGAATGGCTCCCGAGGTATGCAGCGTGGACCGCATAGCCCTGGGAAGCGTGATCGAAAGGTGCATTCCGCAGGGCGAAGCAGCCTTTTACATGACCACCCCCTGCGACTCGCAGACCTGCCTGGTAAACAACATGGTGGGCCTTTACGACATGCCCGCCATAGTGGTGGATATGCCCTACCGCCACGGCAAGGAAGAGATCACCTACGTAGCCAACCAGTTCCGCGAGGTCATTGCTTTTCTTGAAGATGCACTCGGCCTGGAGTATGACTGGGACCGGCTCAAGCACGCGGCCCTCCTTTACAACGGGATGATGGAGAACATCTTCGAGTGGGTGGACATGCGAAGGCTTGCGCCCGTTCCGCAAAGCTGCGAGACCCTCTCGCTGATGGCCGCGGTGGTCACCGTGTTCTCGGGAGTACAGCAGGGCGCGGACTATGCCCGGGTGATGCTGGAGGACATCAAGAAAAGGCGTGATGAAGGAGAGCGGGCCACCGGCGAACCGGAAATCCGCGCGGTGTGGTACGGCGACCCCATGTGGTCCAACCTGAACTTCTACAACTGGCTGGAGAGGGAGCTGCACGTTACCGTGCCCATGGACATGTTCGGGTTTTACACCCCGGTGGGTCTGATCGACACGGACTCGGAACAGGGCATTCTCGAGGGGATCGCCCGAAACGCGTTGCGCAACTTTCCCATGACCCGGCAGCTTCTGGGGTCCATGGAAGAGTACATTGACGACTACGTGTACCTGTGCAGCGCTTACGATGCGGACTTCGGCGTGCTGCCCGGCCACCTGGGCTGCACCCACGCCTGGGGAGCCATGGGCATGTTAAAGAAGGCATCCCGGAAGATGAACATGCCGCTTCTGTCGTTCGAGTTCGATATGCTGGACCCCCGGGTGACTCCCACGGAGGACTTGCAGAGTTTGTTCACCGGCTTTGTAAACGACATAGTACGGCCGGCAAAGGGCATGTAGTGCCCTGTCAAGCGTTTTTCGTCGCTTACAAGACGGATCTTCGTGGGAGCGACTTTTAGTCGCGGTATAAGTCGCTCGCACAAAAGGGACTGCCTTTTGTAAGCGACATAAACAATTGTGAAAAAACACTGGTACTTCGACCGTGCCTTTATGTCGGGTCGCAGGTCAAATCTGGCGG
>CAYQTK010000110.1:0-13049 GCA_964420375.1 uncultured bacterium | reverse complement strand
TCCGGCCAGGAGACGCTTTTGATGTAGACGTCTCTCTGGGGGAATGGAATGGCGATTCCCGCTTCTTGGAGCTCCTCGTAGATTTCGGCTCGGAGTTCGGAGGGGACCCTGAGCCTGCCGTCCACTGATGGCAGATAACATCTCAGCTCGAATTCGAGAGAAGAGTCGCCGAAGCCGGCGAACAGGGTGTAAGGCTCGGGTGTGGTCATGATCTCGGGGTGCTGGCGGGCGGCCTCGAGGAGCACCTTATGGACTTTTTCCGGATCGGAGCCATAGGCCACTCTTACTTTAATGATGATGCGGTTGATGCGGTTGGTATGGCTCCAGTTCACAAGGTTTGACCAGAGCAGGTCTCCGTTGGGGACTATGATCTCCGAGCTGTCCCAGGTCTCGATGGTTGTCGCCCGGATGCCGATCCTTCGGACTGTTCCCCATATGCCGTCCATCTCGAGGATGTCTCCCAGCTTGATGGGCCTCTCTGCCAGCATGATGATTCCGGAGACAAAGTTGTTGACCACGTTCTGGAGACCGAACCCGATGCCTACTCCGAGCGCGCCTGCAACAATGGCCAGGCTCTGGAGGCGGACGCCCAGTATGCTCAGGGCGACCACGAAACCTATGAAGGCGATGATGTAGCGGAATCCCTGGTTGATGGCCCCCTGCAAGCCGGGCTCGGTGTGTCTTCGGGGGTACACCTGTTCGTCGAGGAAAAAGCAGATGGTCCGGGAAATCTTGCGGGACAGGTACAGGGCGAGGATGGCCAGTATCATCACGCCTACGGATATCTTTGTGTCCCCGATCATGAAGCCTGCGTCCCAGCTCTTTTTTAAAACGTCCATCACCGGCCGATAGAAGCCCCACACCCGGAGCACTGCGTAAAGCCATACCACGAGCGATGCCGCCAGGAACCACCTGGAGACCTTGGCCATGATGACCAGCACCTGTGTCTTCACGATAAGTATCCGGGCCAGCCGGGGCATAAACAGCAGATAGACCACAAACGACCGCGCCACCCGGTAGACGGCGAGGATCAGCAGAGACAGGAAGACCGTCTGGAAAGAAGCGTGTACCAGGAAGATGCTGGCCCGGTTGAAACCGAAGACCTGGAAGAAGAAGGCTGCTCCCAGAAGCAGCACCAGCCCCCACTGGACAATTCGGCCGTACCTGTAGAACTTTTGCCATCCCCCATCCTCGACCTGGTCCTGCAGCTTGCCGGGGGAGAGCGCCACCAGTGTCACCGCCAGGGCAAGGCCCACCTGGAGCAGGAGCATAAGCCGGTCCAACGGTGGTGTACCCAGGATTATGTCCCGTGCGATGCCTATGATGTAACTCGCGCCGATGCCTACTATAAAGAGCCTGATGCCCCGCTCGGAGATGATGGAGATGAGAAGTATGACCGCGGGCATTCCCAAAAGAACCAGGTATGCTTTCCTGACCAGTAAAGGAGCATCGGTGTAGAAAAGCGACGCGGGCAGGAAGGCCACCAATATGGCGATCACCAGGGAATGTCGGAACAATGCCTGAAGCTCGTCCATGCTGGGTGTATCTTCGGCGCGTTCGCGGAGTCCGCTGAGCACGTTCCTGAACACCAGCCACAGCAGAAAGAGCGCCACCAGCTCGATGGCCAGCGGTATTCTGACCTTGTTCAAGTAATCCTTTGATTCCTGGAGATAGCGCGACAGCCTGTCGGCCAGTCCTCTCCGGCAGGGCTCGTCTATCTCGAAAAGACACCCGAAGCCGGTCTCGAACAGGGACTCGCTGTCTTTTTTCCACATCGAGTCGGCCAGCAGGTCTCTTCTTTGCTGGAGGAACTGAAGATGTTTTTTTATCTTACTCTTTTGTCTGCTGAGCTTCTGCTGGACGCTGAAAAGGGGTTTCACCATTAATTCCAGCTCGGCTATGCTGTCGTCCAGGAGGGAGATGACGTTGTTTATCTCCTCCAGTGCTGCGGTGTAGCCCCGCTCCTTGTAGACCTCTAGCGTGGTTTTCCACCTTTGCCGCGCCCGGCTGAGTTCCGACTTGGCTTGTTGGATGGACGTGATCCGCAGGCCCAGTTCCCGGCTCTTGGCGTCTATCTCATCGACTTCCTTCTGCCAGGTGTAAAGCTCCATGTCCAGCTCGCTCAATGTGAGGGCATTAAAGTCAGACTTTCGCAATATGCGACTGCGGGAAGCAGCCAGGTTTTCCTCCAGATCCTCCCTCTCTTTTATGGCAGGCAGGGGGCTGGAGAACTCCTGTAAAAGCGAGGAAACCTTCTCTTCTATCCGGTCGGCCTCCCGGAAAATCCGGGCTCGGCTGATGACCTCGGGCGGGAGGTCCGAAGGCGGTTGCAAAGCAGTGTCGCCCGAAACAGCTTCCGCAGTGGAACCCGCCTGCACTTGTTCAGACCTGGCCTGGCCATGTCCCCAGGCAGGCCACGCCAGCACAAGGAACACCGGCAGAATACATACCAGGCGGGTGACCGCGATTTTGAAATTTCGCCCGCTGCCGTTCATCTTGATATCGCTTACCTTATAACTTCCGCGCTCATGAGCTCTTCGATCTCGTCTTCGACAAATCCCGCTTCTGTGAGCACTTCCCTGGTGTGGGTCCCCGGCTTTACGCCGGCGAACCTGTACTCGCAGGGGGTGTGCGAGAACTTGTAAGGGCTTGCCACCTGCCGGCTGCTGCCTTGTGAGGAAGGCACGTCCACTATCATCTCGCGGGCCCTGGTCTGGGGGTGCTTCGCCATCTCGGCCACTGAGAGCACCGGCTCGATGCAAGCGTCAACTTCGGAGAAGACCTCTTCCCACTCTTTGCGGGTCCGCTTACTAAACTCCTTTTGAAGCTCGGTCTTTAAATAAGACGCCTTGTCCCCGGACGCGCCCTGCAGGCTCGCCAGGTCGTCCCTGCCCAGGGCCGTGCACATGGCTTTGAAAAAGGGAGGCTCGAGCCCGCCGATGGACAAGTAGCCGCCGTCGCTGGTCTCATAGAAGTCATAGTAGCCGCCGCCGTTTAACATGAAGTCCTCTCTTTGGGTGTCCTCCTTGCTGAACAGGGTGGCTGCGGCCCGGAGTGCGCCGAGGTGGACGGCCCCGTCGGTCATGCTTATATCTATCCGCTGGCCTTTACCGGTGCGCTCCCGGTGATACACCGCGGCCAGCAAAGCGATGACCGCGTTCATCCCGCCCGCGCACTGGTCCGCAACCTGGATGCCCGGCAGTACCGGCCCGGTCTCTTTTCTACCCGTATAGGACATGAGCCCCGCCAGGGACAGGTAGTTTATGTCGTGCCCGGCGCGGTCGCGGTAGGGCCCGTCCTGACCGTAGCCGGTAATCGAACAGAAGATGACCCAGGGGTTCTCCTCTTTCAACTGGTCGTATCCCACCCCCAGCCTGTCCATTACGCCGGGCCGGAACTGCTCGATGACCACGTCAAAGGAACGGACCATCCTTCTTATAACATTCCTGCCCTCGTCCTTTTTCAGGTTGATGACCAGGGACCTCTTGGACCGGTTCATCTGCCGGTGGGCCACTGAAACGTCTCCGTCCACCGGGGGCATAAAAGTCAACAGGTCGGGTGCACCCGCTGATTCGATCCTTACAACCTCTGCTCCCAGGTCGGCCAGTATCATGGTGCCGAAAGGACCGGGAAGCAGCCTGGTGAAATCCATAACCTTCAAACCGGAAAGCGGACCGCTCATGTTCTTTCTCCCTGTCTGCCTGGTATTAATGACAATGGCGTAAAATACCTTGATCTCAACTGTTGTCCAGCGTCTCTCTGACGAGCTCGACCAGCTTTTTCTCCCCGCCCTTGTTCTTGCTTATGAACCCCTTGTAATTGCGGTGGAACGCCTCGGAGTACTCCGCAACCTCCTTGCTCATGTTCTCCACCCACTCCTGGTCCTTTCCGGAGTAGATGATAAAGGGGACCCGCTCGAGCTCGTGATAGAGGTCGGCCATAATGGCCCCTACCTGGGCGCCCATGAGGTCGGGCATTTCCATGTCCAGCACGAACAGCTTGACTTCGTTACGGACATTCCCCTCCTGCATAACCCGCTGCTCGAGGTCCTGGGCGTCCTCCGCGCTCAACACCCGGAAGCCCGCGTTCTCAAGGGCTTCCCGCACCATTTCCCGGGCGGTCCTGCTGTCGTCCACGTGAACAACCAACTCGTCCTTCATGCTCATCCTCCCCGGACGAAGAAACCGCTGGATCGTCTCTTAACAAGCCTATGGACCGGCGTCCGGCGATCCCCTCGCTCTGCTTTCTTCGTCGATAAAAGCGTAATATATCCTGACCATGTACTCGTAGATGGAAAAGCTCACCGCATAAGCAGGGTCGTCCGGGACCTCGCAGCCCGCGGTCTGCACCTCGAGCCCGGCAGCGCGAAAGAGCTTCTCCGCCCGCTTCAAGTGGTATGGAGAGCTCACCACTATGCAGCTTTCCATGCCGCGCTCCGACATGATCTCCGCCGTATACCGGGCGTTGCCTATGGTGTCCATGGCCCGTCGCTCGCAAATAATCGCATCTGCGGGAACACCTCCGGAGACGGCAACCCGTTTCATGACCTCGGATTCGTAATAGTCCTTGTAGGTGTTGCCCCCGGTCATGATCATAACCGGAGCAAGGTCCGCCTTGTACAACTCGCCCCCCTTGTCCACCCGGCGGCGAAGCTCGGGGGAGACTTCCCCCGACTGGTCCACCGGAGGACCGTAGCCCAAAACCACAATGGCGTCCGCAGGCCGGAGCTCGGCCTCTTCAACCTGCAACGGCGCACTTATAATGCGCGCGCAGCCCAGGCAGAAAAAAACAATCCCTATCGAGAACAATCCGCCGACACTGCCTGTCGTCCTTCTTGTTTTCATCCGCCTATAATGTAGCAGACCCTTGTCCTCCGGACAAGACACCAACCCGAGGGAAGGTTCGCCGCTTTTTCCCCTGCGTCTTCCATGCTCCTCGGGACGAAGCCGGAAAAAGCAGGACAGTCGGTTCCTGCCGCATTAGGGTTTGCCGGCGGAAAGGCTTCTGATATCATCTTCTTCATGTCCGAACTTGCAAAAGACGGAAAACAACGACGGGTGGACTTGTTCGCGTTTGGTCTGGTTTTGGCTTTCCTGGTATGGGTCGTGGTCTGGATATTTTATTTCGGCACCACCCTCATCAACGACGAGTACGCCGCCATCGACTACTTCTACCGGGTGGTAGGCAAAGGACATTTCTTTCCCACCCCCGACAAGCTCCATAAACCTCTCTCCGTGCTCTTGGGGTTTACGGCCTGGCTTTTCGAGTCTCCGCTTGCTTTTGAGATAAGCATCTCCTTGTTCGCCGCCCTTTTCGTCGCCATGTTCTACCTGGTTCTGAAAAGGGAGGCCGGGACTTATATCGCCGCGGTCGCTGCTGCGGCTGTGGTTTTTCATCCCGACCTCATGTACTACTGCGCGAGGGGATCTTCTGTCATCCCTTTTGCCGGTTTGTCTTTTGTGGGCCTTTATGCTGGGTTGCGAAGAGAGGAATCGGGGCGCTGGCTTTGGGTTTTTGCTGGAGTTTTCCTGGCCGCCGGCCTGTTCCGGCCCGTGGCGTGGCTGTTCGCCGGGCCGGCTCTCATCTGGTGGTGGCCGGGCAAAAAGGATCGCAAGGGCCTTCTGCGGCTTTTGGCGGCCCTTTGCCTGATCGGGCTGGGACCGGTTATCTGGTTCGGCAAAGACTGGCTTATAAACGACAACCTCTTGCACGGGCTGGCGGTCGCCACCCGCGACAAGGCTGTAGGGACGGGCGCTCCGCTCTCCGCCTCCCATATCTTTTCCCTGTTCGGGATCCGCATCTCCGGTTCTATATCCTCTACTGTCTCCCTGGCCGGAGTTCTGGGGATGGTCCTTTTTATCTGGAGGCAGGGCATCCGGGGACTTCTCCATCCGCTGGTGGTGTTTCCGCTCCTGGTGGGGGCCTTTGTATGGATCATTGTTTACATGGGCGTATACCCGGTCCAACGTTACTGGTTTTTCGACTCCATGTTCGCCTGGTTTTTCACTGCCTGGCTGGTGGGGCAACTGGTTTTGAAGATCGACATGAAAAGCCGGGACGTGGTCCGGTCCGGAGTCCTTTTCTGCGCTCTTTTTGCTGCGCTTTATTATATCATTGTCCGCCCTCAATCTGAGCCCCCGGACCTGCGCTGGCTTCTGGCTTTCGCCGGCTTTGCCGCGGTGTTCCTGGCCGCGGTGGTACTATGGTTCGAGCGTTTCCGCTCCGACATCAGGCGGACTCTCAGCACCGCCCTTATTGTTATGATCGCACTTTCATACCTCGTGTTTATCTCTGGATTGTATAACAGGAAAACAGCCGAGCTCGAGCTGGAGTCGCAAAAGCAGGCCGAGATGAAAGAAGTTGCCGCCTATTTAAAGGAAAGGTTCTCCAGCGATGAATCCGTGCGCATCCTCATACCCAGCCGCAGAAACGAGCAGTTGAACTGGCTTTTCCGGAGACGCGAGCGGCCGGATGTTATCACCTTTCGGGAGGCCTTTTACCTTGACTGGACCTGTAGGGAACCACGTAAAAGTCCCACGCAACGGACCCCCGAGATAAAAGCGCTCTGCCGGAACTGGCTTGCAAGGGGATACGGTTTCCTGGTGCTTCATCCGGACTGGATCGTTTATATACCGGAGGACTACCAGTTTTGGGGACCGACTGAGAAGTTCAAATGGATGGGAACGCAAGACAGCGCGGTTATTCGCGGCATCGGCACAGAGCTTATGATGAGCACCGGCCTGATCCGCGTTTTCAAGGTTCATTACCCGGAAGGCGCTCCTCCCAAGAGACCTCTTCCGCGTATTCCCTGACCGGCAGGTGCCGGGAAATTACTGGCGCGCCGGCGAGGTTCAATTATAATAGAGTAAAAGGACAAACGGAGGGTTTACTTGATGAAAGAAGTTTTCAAGATTTTTTTATGCGGAGTGCTGGTTATTGCTTTTGTTTCTATTGCCGGTCCTGCTAAGCCGGGTCCTTCCTCTTCGCAAGGTGAAGGCAACGAGGCTTCGGCTTCATCCGCAGAGGACCCGCAGGCCATCCTGGAGAAGACCCTGGACCGCGACTACCAGGACCTTAAGCTCCACGTAAAGCTGGTTAAGATAAGCAGCACCGGCAGGAAGCGGGACATGGAACTGGACGTTTATATAAAGGAATCGCCGGGGATCACCAAGACCCTGGTCGAGTTCACGTCTCCGCCCGCGGTCAAGGGAATGTGCTCGCTCTCATGGGACTACGCCGACAAGCCCGCTGACCGGTGGTTCAAGCTTTTGGGCATGAACTACGTCAAGTGCATCGGCAAGGCGTGCCAGCGCATGGAGGAGAGGTTCGGCTTCAGCATGGAGATATTCTCCATTGACATAAACGAAGCGCGCCACCGGCTTCTTGGAGAAGAAGAGATTGACGGCGCTGCTTGTTACAAGGTGGAGAGCGAAGCAGTGGAGGAAAACCCCGAGGGTTCCCGCTTCATAACCTGGATTGACAAGGACATGTACGCGGCCCGGAAGATCGAGGCTTATAACGAAGGCGGTGAAAAGACGCAGGTGTCGCATTTCACGGGTTTCGACAAGATAGGCGACCACTTTTGGGAGACGAAAGGCGTTCTTAAGAAGCTGGACTCCGGCAAAGAGGTCCGCTTCGAGATAGTAAGCCACGAGATGAACTCGGGCCTTGAAGACGAGCTTTTTAAACGGCCGGAGAGCTTTGACGTGTCCAAGGAATAAACCAGAAGCCGTTCCCTTTGATACATGGATTATTGTCCTGCCGATACCAATCGCAAAAACCGGGCGGGCGAGAAGCTGGTTTCACGCCTGTTAGCCGTCGGGATTATGCTCGGTCTTTATTCTGTTTTTGTCTCCTGCGACGCGGAGAATGAGAAAAAGCCGGTCAAGACCGCCCGCATAGGCCGCGGCAGCCTGGAGGTCACTGTCTCCGCTCCCGGCAAGATAGTTCCTTTTGATCTGCGGACGGTCAAGTCTCGCGCCGCCGGCGAGGTTGCCGAGCTCCTGGTGGACGAAGGCGACACGGTTAACAAGGGAGACCTCCTTTTGCGGCTCGACCCGGAAGTGGAGCGGGCCAAGCTGTCGCGGGCCCGGGCCGAACACCGGGCTGCCATTGCCGGTGTCAAAGAGTCCCGCATCCGTCTTGACCAGGCGCGCGACGAGTTCGAACGCCGCAGGGAGCTTTACCAACAGGGCATGATAAGCGAGTCCGACCATGAGAGGAGCCGGCGTTCTTTGGCTATTTCCCGGTCGGAGCTCGAGATCGCCAAAAGCCGCGAGCAGGCGTCTTTGCAGGACGTGGAGGAGGCTGAGAACCGCCTTTCCTACACCGAGACAGTCTCTCCCATGGAGGGCACGGTCCTGGACCTTTCGGTAAACGAGGGACAGGTGGTCTCGTCAGGCGCCACCGGCCTGGATACGGGGACCCCTTTGCTTACCATTGCCGACCTTGACAGGCTCACAATCAAAGCCCGGGTGGAGGAGACCGACGTTGCATCCGTGTCTGCGGGCCAGGACGCCCGCATCGAGCTTGATTCCTATCCGGGGACCTTCTTTCCCGGCGAGGTCTCCGACATAGCTCCGGAGGCCGACGACCAGGGAGCACTTACCGTAGTCGAGGTCGAGATATCATTGCTGGACTCGAAAGGGGCAAGGCTTCGGCCGGGCATGAGCGCCACGGTGGAGATCATTACGGTAAAGAAAGAGGACGTGCTTCTGGCGCCGTTGCCGGCTGTACTTACACGGGGCGATGAAAAGGGAGCAGTGGTGATGAAGAACGGCTCTACTGCATGGCGGCCGGTGACCACCGGTCCTGGCGACTGGGAGAAGGTGGTGATCAAGGAAGGCCTTACCGCAGGTGACCGCGTGCTCCTGCCTCCCTGAGTGAACGGTCGTTTGTGATGACTTTTCAAATATATCGGCTTTGATGAAGCAGGGTTGTTGTCTACTCCTTCTCTCCCCCCCGGTGGGACACCACTGCATTTATTTTCTTTCCGGAGGACTGGTCCGCTGCCGACACTGTAAGTATGCCGTCCGCGTTTACTGAAAAGGTGACGTCGATCTTCAGCTCTCCTTTTCTGGACGGAGGCAGGTCTTTGAGAGACACCTTTGCCAGCAGCTCGTTTTTGTCCGCCTCGCGATGTTCGCCCTGCCGGACCGTGAGCTTTACGCTTTTCTGGTTGTCCTTGCCCGTGGCAAAGGTCTCGGTTTTTTTAACGGGGGTCTGGCTGTTTCTTGGTATCAGGCTTTTAAAGCGGTTGCCGGGCAACTCCAGTCCGATTGACAAAGGAACCACGTCGAGCAGCAATATTCCTGTTTCCCCCCTGGAGATGATATCCGCCATAATGGCGGCGCCCATGGCCACCACTTCATCGGGATGCACGCCCTTGGAAGGTGTCTTTCCAAACTGGTTCTTGATCTTTTCCCAGATGAGCGGCATCCTGGTCTGTCCTCCCACCAGGACGATCTCGTCGATATCTCCGGGCTCCAGATTTCCCAGCTCGAGAGCCCGCATGGAGATTTCAATGGTCCGGTCCACCAGGGACCCTACCATCTTGGCTAAGGAATCCCTGGTTATGGAATACTCCAGGTTATGAGGTCCCTTCTCGCCGGAGGCGATAAAGGGAAGGCTCACTTGAGCTTCCTTTCTAAGGCTCAGCTCCTTCTTGGCCTCCTCAGCCGCAATCTTTACCCTCTGCATGGCGATCCGGTCGCCGATCAGGTCTATGCCGTTGTCCTTGTTGAACTTGAGAGCGAGGTTTTCCGTCAGACGGTTGTCAAAATCCACTCCTCCCAGGAAGGTGTCTCCATGAGTGCTGATCACGCGGTAGACATCCTCCGATTGCTCGAGGGCGGAGACGTCAAATGTCCCCCCTCCGAGGTCGTAGATCAGGATGTTCTTTTCTTTGCCTTTCCGGTAGCCATAGGCCAGTGCCGCTGCAGTAGGCTCGTTAATAATACGCGCAACCTCCAGGTCGGCCATCTCGCCCGCCAAACGCACGGCTGAGCGCTGTCTGTCCGTAAAATGGGCGGGAACGGTGATGACCGCCTTGATGTCGTCGTCCTGCAGATACTCCTGTGCTGATTGCTTTATGGACCTGAGGATTATGGAGGATATCTCCGGAACGCTGAAAGGACGGCCATTGCCCAGGACATCGACTTCGCCGCTCGAGCTCTCCACTATGTGGTAATAAAACAGCTTCTTGACCCGCTGGACTATTTGAGAGTTATAGGGCCGGCCCAAAAGACGCTTTGAGCCGTAGATGGTGTTTTCCGGGTTCATAAGTGCCTGGCGGGCTGCGTCCGGACCTACCAGGAGCTCATCCTTTTCTGTAAAAGCCACCACCGACGGAACGGTCAGGTATCCCTTGGCAAAGGGTATGATGTGCGGCTGCCCGTTCTCTACTATGGACGCGCAAGAGTTGGTCGTACCCAGATCAATGCCGATTATCTTCGTCATCTTTACGCTTTCCTTGCCCGGTTTGCGGCTCTAAAGTCCCCGTTCTCGCAGAGGATATAGCCGGCGGGCACTATTAGCCTGATTTGGGGGACGTCTCCAGACCCAGAAACTCCTCGATGGCCTCTTGTTTCTGATCGTCCATCTCCAGAAACCGGATACCCATGCCGGTAACGCTTCCCGGCACCTGGGGGTCTTCGGTTGTGACCCGGACAACTTCACCGGGAATCTCCAGTTCGGCCCCGGTTGTGGGATGAACCAGGGTTAAAATAAACCGGTCCCCTACATTACGGGCCTTCTTGGTCTGAATAAAGATGCCCCCCCGACTTATATCTTCGGAGTAGTCCTGCCGTAAAACGTTTTCATTCGGAAACCTCACTTTGAGGCGAATGGGCGAGCGGTGATGCTGGCGTCGGTCCGGAGTGCGGAAGGCGGGTTCTTCCTTGTACATCGAGGCCACGTACTCCTCCAGCTCCTGGTGAGCTCCCTCCTCAAAGTCAATGAACTGAACGCCTATACCCGGCTCCCAACCGTAACTTTCGGCAAACTCCGGCTCAATGACGTGAACCACTTCGCCTGCAAGGTTGAGTGGCTCTTCCCGGTCGGGAAGCTTTAAGTTGATCTCGATTACCGTCTGCGGCTTGAGTGGATTCCTGGTCTTGATAAAAAGACCGCCCTTGCTCAAGTTCTTGGTGTACTCCCTGTAAAATTGATCAAAGGTCTTAAATGCAACCTCGACCTTGGCGTCAATTCGAAGTAGTTCGCGTCTGCCCATTAACTCCGCCCGTAACGGTTAGAAAAAACAAATACAAAAAACACAAAAACACACAGTCTCCCTATTGTCGATAACGAATATAGTGTAATCCGCTCTACGGGTTCCTGTCAAGACAGTCAAAACTATTCTACACGCCCGCGTTTGCGAAAGCTCGAAAACCGCAGTTAATGTCCGTGCCGATACGGGCATACAATCAATGCCTGTGGCTAAATCGTGATTTGCCTTGTTGTGCAATGCGGATGTCTCTTGTTCTTATGGAGATGCTTTGCACTGTCCGGAAGGCACGGTTGTAAAGCACAGGCAACGGACCGCCCTTTTACAGGACCGGCGTCTGGTGGAATTTCAGGCCCAGGTGGGTGCCTGTTCGTAGTTTTCGGAGGCGGAGGGAAAGCCGTGCCCTATCTCAGCTTCGTCTGCAATGCGGTAGCAGTGGGGATTGTTCATAAGCTCGGTTATGAGCTTATGGCTCAGGGAATGTCCGGACTTGTGGCAGGAGACCGCGCCGAGCACGGGCATTCCTGCAAGGGCTAGGTCTCCGATCAAGTCGAGAATTTTATGGCGTACGCATTCGTCCTCGAACCTCATCCCTTCTTCGTTTACCACTCCCTTCCGGTCAAGTACCAGTGCGTTTTCCAGGGAGCTGCCCTTTGCAAGACCCATGGAACGGAGCCGGTTTACGTCCTCCAAAAAGCCGTAGGTCCGCGCAGAGGCTATCTCGTTCTCGAAATCAACAGGGCATATCCTTACCCTTCTCGCCTGGTAACGCAGGTAGGGATGATTATAGGCTATAGAGCAATTGACCGACGGTACGGCGGATGGCCGGATTTCCGCACGGCTTCCGTTGATGTTGACCTTGACAGGCTTCTCAACCACAAGCCACTTGCGCGAGCCGGACAGCTCTCTGGTGCCCGCGGAACGGATCAGCGAGACAAAAGGAGCCGCGCTCCCGTCCATGATGGGAAGCTCGGGACCGTCAACCTCGACTTCGATCGCGTCGATTTCCATGGCTGAAAGGGCTGCAAGAAGATGCTCGACAGTCGAGACCCCGGCGCCGTTATCGCCGATGGTGGTCGCGTTTATGCTTGACCTGACATTTTCGTAAGTAGCTGCGATCTTTATAGGTTCTTCACCGTCCGTCCGTAAGAAAATGATCCCGGAGGAAGCCGCCGCAGGCTTTAACCTTACAGTGGTCTCTTCCCCGCTGTGGACCCCGATTCCGCTGCAACTCACCGTTTTATCTATTGTTTTTATGCACATCCTTTTGTTTTGCACCCCGCATTGGCAATTTTCAACGTAGTTGTCAGGTTTGATAAGCGAAATCCGTGCCATATAGAGTTGCCAAAAACGGATTCGCAGACAAAATAAGTCAATTAAAAAACAGAAAAAACAAAGCCCCCCTATGGACTCTTTGGGCCTCTTTTAGATTTTTTGCAGTTATATCCATGGATTGTCTCTCTGTGCCGAAAAGAAAGAACCGGTAATCGGCAAGACAGACATGCCTAATTGACGGCTTACAATCTTCTAACAAATGGCTAAAAAAGCATATAAGTCAACTCCAAAGAGTCCGTGCCAAAACCCGAGTTGTGGCATTTAAGCAACAAAGCGGGAACACGAGTGTGGAAATCCCGGAACTCGGTCTTTATCTGGCTGTTTATATAGAATAAATGATATATAACCTTACTGTGGCAAGAAATCGACGCGGACCTTCAGGAGGTATAAACCGTCGGGTCCAGTCCCCCGAGAGAGCGCCGCGGCCCATGATATTCGGATCATCCGGTTTTTTGGTACCTAAGCGAAATCAAGCGGTTACCGCTTTGTC
>CAYQTK010000109.1:7166-13086 GCA_964420375.1 uncultured bacterium | reverse complement strand
TCGCACTCATAAGTTCCGGCTTGCCGGAACTTACAAAAAGGCGCCTCGTAAACTGTGGGCCTCTTGTGAAGCGCATTTCCGGGAAGAAAGCTTCCCGGCGGAAAAAGCGGACAGCAAGCCGCCGCACTCCTAAACAGCGCCGCAAAAGTCAGCAAAACCTCTGTTTCGCAACAGGCGCTAGAGTAGAGAGGTGCCATGCCTTTTTGGGGGCGGGTTTGAAGGTAAGTCGTTTTCATAGGGGGATTCGGCCTGGAACGGGCGCGTCATGGTCAGGAGGAGTCGATTCGGAACCGGAACCTTTCGCGAAAAAATCAGGCTCTTCAATGCTGTTGTGACATACGCATTTAAAAGGCGATAGTGGCGGGCTTTATCCGGCGATCTTATGGAGTTCTTCCATGATCTTGGGCATGGCTTCTCCGGTGGGCTCTTTTATATAGAGGTCTGTTAAGGCGGCAAAGGAGTTATCGTTGGGGTTTATCTCAATTATTTCTGCTCCTGCCTGTCGCGCCTGTTGGGGCATTGCCGCGGCAGGATAGACTACTCCCGATGTTCCCAGCACGATCATGACCTCGCACTCGGAGGACGCTTTAAACGACTGGTGGAGCATCTGTACCGCTTCACCGAACATGACCACGTCCGGCCGGGTCATGCCCCCGCATTCGCACTTGGGCATAAGCCCGACAACGTCCTGGAGGTTGAACTCACCGGACTCCAGTGTCTCTCGTGCTTTCCTTAAAATCTCGGCCTTGTCCAGGGGATAGCGCCGGCCGCAGCTTATGCACCGCGCCCGGAAAATGTTACCGTGAACATCGAACACGTTGGCGTTGCCCGCGTCCACGTGCAGGTTGTCGATGTTCTGGGAGATGACCGCGTTCAATATGCCCATCTTCTCCAGCTCGGCCAGGGCGTAATGAGCGGGGTTTGGCTTGGCGTCTTCAAATATCTTGATGGTGTTCAATAGGAAGTCGCGAAGCACGTGGGGCTTTTTTTCAACCATTCTCATGATGCCTTGCACGGTGCCGACCTCTGCGGGGTCGAACTGGTCCCACAAACCTCCGGGGTCCCGGAAAGTTGGTATGCCACTCTCCGCTGATATGCCCGCGCCCGTAAAGGCTACTGCTTTGTCAGTCTCCGCCAGGATTTTGGCAGCTTCATCATAAGGGGCCATGTTATTCTCCCGCATGTTGACAGCCGGTCAGTTTTTTTCAACCCGGCCTTTTGGTCCGGTTTGCCTTGGAAGACTCCGAACATTAACATTAAAAATACCATTAATAACTGTCGAGTCAAGGAGCCCGGTCGAAGCAGAGGACACGAAGAATTTTTAATCGGACAGCTTGAGAGGCACTTATCCGGAAACCGGGACACAAAAAACTTGCTTTCAGTTTGCCACGGACCATGGTTTTATGGTAAGCTTAAAACAAGGATATGAGCCTAATAAGCCGGAAAGGAAGAGAAAATGGGTAAAGTAGTCGGCATAGACCTGGGCACAAGCACGTCATGCGTGGCTTATATGGACGGGGAGGCTCCGAAGGTAATTCACGGCCGGGACAACGAGCCTATCCAGACCTCCATCGTGTCCTTTACAGAGGACGGCGGGATCATTGTGGGCAACGTAGCCAAGCCCTACATTATCAAGGCGCCCCTCAGAACGGTCTACTCGTCCAAGCGGCTTATCGGCCGGCCCTTCTTCAGCTCGGAGGTGAAAAAGGCCATGGCCGTTTCCACCTACGAAATCGTGGAGGGGCCCAACCAGAGCGTGCGTATCCAGATAGACGATCGGCAGTATTCCTGTCCCGAGATCAGCGCCATGATCCTCACCGAGATGAAGAACATCGCCGAGGCCCACCTTGGCGAAGAAGTGGACCAGGCGGTGATAACCGTGCCGGCGAACTTTAACGACGGGCAGCGACAGGCCACCAAGGACGCGGGCACCATTGCCGGGTTGAACGTACTCCGGATCATAAACGAACCCACTGCCGCGGCCTTGTCTTACGGTTTCGGCAAAGGTCTCCAGCAGAAGGTGGCCATATACGACCTGGGAGGCGGCACCTTTGATATCTCCATCCTCGAGATAGGAGACGACGTCTACGAGGTCATATCCACCGCGGGAGACATGTACCTGGGCGGTGACGACTTTGACGACCGGCTTATCGACTACATGGCGGAGAGGTTCATGCGGGAGCACGATTATGATCTCCGCAACGACCGCAACGCGCTTCAGCGCCTCAAGGACGCCGCGGAACGGACCAAGATAGAGCTTACCGAGAAGCTGGAGACCCAGATAGAACTCGAGGCCATTGCAGAAGTTGAAGGTGAAACCACCGATCTTAAACTCGATATCAACCGCAACTACTTCGGCCAGATGGTCCACGACCTGATCCAGCGGACTTTCAAGGTCTGTGATGAAGCTCTCCAGGACGCCCACCTCACCGTAGAGGACCTGGACGCACTTATACTCGTAGGCGGTCCCACCCGGATGCCCATTGTAAGGGACGCGGTCCAGTCTTACTTCTTTAAAGAACCCAAGATAGATATAGACCCCGACCAGGTGGTGGCCATGGGAGCGGCCATCCAGGCATCCACTCTCCGGGAATCCACCACCGGAGCACTGCTCCTGGACGTGACCCCCATGTCGCTGGGGATCGAGACCGCGGGCGGACTCATGGACGTGCTTATCGAAAGGAACACCCCTATCCCCACCGAGCAAAGCAGGGTCTTCACCACCACCCATGACGGACAGACCGCGGTTAAGATACGCATCTTTCAGGGGGAAGAACGGTTTTGCAAAGACAACCAGTTGATGGGAGAGTTCCGGCTGACCGACATTCCCGAGGCCCCCAAAGGAACGCCGAAAATCCGGGTAACCTTCGAGATCGACTCCAACGGGATCGTAAACGTCACCGCACAGGACGAGGAGACAGGCAAGGCCCGGACAGTTCAGCTCAACGTCTCCGGCGGTCTCAGCGAGGAGGAGATAAAGAAACTGAAGGAAGAACACTCCCGGCTCGGCAGCAATGAGGACGTGTCCGCAGTAGAGGCCGAGACCTGATCCCAGACCCCCGAAGTCCATAAATATATCGTTTAAGTAAAGGAGAAGCGATGGACCCCCAGTTAAAAAAAGAGGTCATGTCACTAGCCCGGATCATTGACGACATGGACTACTACCAGATTCTCAAGGTAAAGCAGAATGCGTTTTCCGAAGAGATAAAAAGGGCCTATTTCAAGCAGTCCCGGATTTTTCATCCCGACAAGTACTACAATGAAGACCCGGCGCTGGTGGCGCTTATCACCAAGGTTTTTAAAAGGATAAACGAAGCATACAAGGTCCTCTCCGACCCCCTGAAAAGACCGGTCTACACCAGGGCAATAAACGGTTCCAACCGGGAGAAGTTCCTCAGGTTCGACCCCAAAATGATGGAGGAAGCAGGTCAGAAGGAACCCGAGGACCAGGGACAGACTCCCATGGGGAAAAAATACTACCAGATGGCCAAGACGGCCATGAACAACAAGGACTACAACGGCGCCAAGATAAATCTCCAACTCGCCGCCAAGATGGAGCCCAACAACAAAACCTTCAAGGCCAAGCTCCAGGAAGTGGAAGAGACCTTGAAGATGAGAAAGAAAAAATCCTGACCCGCCCCGTGTTCTGCCGAACGATTCTTGAAAAAGGCTTATTCAAAATGTTCCCGACCGAAGCAAGCTTTGGAAAGGCACATTGCATAACCACCATTCGCCCGGCTAAAATAAAAAGAAGAAAAGAGGGGGCCAAGGTTTGCGCAGATGTGCCCTCTCAATAAGAGCGGAGGAGTGTTCATGGACAAGATCGTAGGCATCGATCTGGGGACCTCGACCAGTGTGCTCGCCGCGGTGATGGACGGCGAGCCGGTGGTCGTTCCCGACAGCAGAGGCAACCGGGTGACCCCTTCGTACATCCACATCATGGAGGGCGGCAAGATACTTGTCGGGCCGCAGGCAAAGGCCGAGGTCATCAGCGATCCTTACAGCACCATCTGGGCCACCAAGCGTCTCATCGGAAGAAGGTACACCGATCCCCGCGTGCAGGACGCCAAGAAACACTTCGGTTATAAGATACAGAGAGACGAGGAAGGAAACATACTGATCACCGGCCGGGACCGGCACCTGACACCCGTCGAGGTGGGGGCCATCATCCTGAAGTATCTTACCAGGATCGGCAAAAAAGCGCTGGGCCAGGATATCAAGAAAGCCGTCATTACCGTTCCGGCATACTTTACCGATCCCCAGAGAAAAGCCACCCGCGAGTGCGGGTCCATGATCGGTCTGGACGTGGTAAGGCTCATCAACGAGCCCACTGCCGCGGCCCTGGCTTACGGGTACCAGAACGACGCCGAACAGACCGTGGCCATCTACGACCTGGGAGGCGGGACCTTCGACCTTTCCATCCTTTCCATCGGCCAGGGGGTCTACGAGGTAGTAGCAACTGCGGGAGACTCCTACCTGGGCGGCGAGGACTTTGACAACCGACTGGTGGACTACATGGTAAAGGACTTACAGAAGAAGTACAAGATCAACATCTACAACGACAAGATAGCCCACCAGCGGGTGAAAGACGCTGCCGAGCGGGCCAAGATCAGCCTGTCCAACAAGAGCGAGGTCGAGATAAACCTGCCCGCCATATGTCCGGACATCAACAGGTGGGCGGGGGTCGAAGCTATTATTACTGCAGACCAGTACGAGTCCATGGTCGAAGACCTGGTGGACAGGACCCACGAGATATTTCAAAAACTCCTCCAGGACGTGAGCATGGACATAAAGGACATTGACAACGTCATCATGGTGGGAGGAATGACCAGGATGCCCCTGGTGAGAAAGAAGACCACGGAGTTCCTGGGTCAAGAACCGGACACGTCTATCAACCCGGACGAGGCCGTGGCTGTGGGTGCGGCAATACATGCAGCCAGCCTGGCAGGCGAGAAGCTTGTAAAGGCACGCAAACCCGCTCGACCGGCAGTGCCTCCCCTGGCGGAACGGGCCCGGGCCGGAGCCGATCTGGGGAGGGAGAGCATCTCCGACCAGGAAAAGACCATGCCCGGAGTTGCCGGCCTGGGCACCATGGACGAAGTAACGCAGGCGAGCGCGGAAATGGACATGACCTCGCCGGGACAGCCGCCACAAGAGACCTGGAAAGAAGACGAGCCTGCCGAATCCTCCAAGCCCCACCCGGAGGAAGCCGCAGCAGACCAGGATTTGCTTCCCATGGACCCGGGCCAACAACAGCCCCCCCCTCCGCAGGAAGAATATCCCGTCGAAGCAGAACCTCTGGAAGCGGACCTTCAACAAGAAGCTTCGCCTGCCGATGAGTCCGAAGAATGGATGGAAGCGGTGGCCGACGAAGCAGAAGAAGAATGGACGCAAGCGGTTGCAGACGAGGAGAAAGAGATTGAAGCCCCCGCCAACCTAGGCGACTATACGCCTTCACAGGAAACGCTGGACGACTTCTTCGCAGGAGAAGCGGAGGCTGATCTTCCCCCGCCGGACACCGAGCCGGTGGCTCTGGATGAAGCGGGCGCAGAACATGACAAATCCGTCGAACTGGCGCCTTCCGAGTTCCAGGAATCATCTTCTGAAGAAAGCGCGCAAAGCCCGCCGGCAGGCGCAGGCAAGTGGGAGGACATAGTTGACGTTGCCCCTCCCCGACAGGACCAGCCCGAGATATCGGATGAAAGGCCGGTGTCCGCGGGACCGATTGTGCGCGACTACGAGCAAGAGCCGGAAAGCCTCCCCGTGGACCCCCAATCGCAGTCACTGTCTTTCGAGGCTCCTCCGGAAGAAAGTCCGCAAGAGGTTCAGCCGCGGGAAGAAGATCAACTTCCTGTTGATCCGCAAAGCCCGGCCCCTTCTCCGGAAGAAGTAGAGACCGGCCCGTCCGCTCCCCTGGAGG
>CAYQTK010000109.1:0-7066 GCA_964420375.1 uncultured bacterium | reverse complement strand
CTGAGCCGGTGCCCGTGGACTCCGCAGAAGATGAAGCGCGTCCTTCAGAGGAAGAGCAGTTGCCTGTCGACCGCGAAGCCGCGCCATATGATGAACCGATGGAGGCTGAGCCGGTGCCCGTGGACTCCGCAGAAGATGAAGCGCGTCCTTCAGAGGAAGATCAGTTGCCTGTCGACCGTGAAGCCGCACCACATGATGAACCGGTGGAGGCTGGGCCGGTGCCCATGGACTCCTCCGCGGAGGAAGAGACAGCCACATTCGCACCTTCAGAGGATGAGCAGTTGCCCGCGGAGCCGGCGACGCATTGGGAAGACGCGGCGGAAGCCGAGCCTGCCGAGCCTGTCTCGGAGCCGGCGGCAGCCGATGTCGATGAAGTCGAGGTTGGTCCGGAGGAGCCTCCCCCACCTGAGCCTGCTTCAACTTCTTTGAAAAGCAAGCCCACGGAAGAGGCGGCGGAAGAAGAGACGTACCACTCGCCCGTGCTCCTCGACGTGCTCTCCCAGAGCGTGGGACTGGCGCACTTCGGCGGACATTACGTTCCTCTTATCAAGCGGTTTGCCAAGCTGCCCGCCCGGGCGAGCCAGGTGTTCACCACTTGCAAAGACAACCAGGAGCGGATAAGGATCACGGTGATGCAGGGAGACGGCAAGTATGTAAAGGAGAACACTCCGCTCGGTGAGTTCGTGCTCGACGGCATAGAAGAGGCCCGCCGGGGAGTGCCCCAGATAGAGGTGACATTTGATATTGACCAGAGCGGGCTGTTTATAATCAGCGCGTGCGACAAGACGACCGGCGCGGAAAAGGAAATCCGCCTGGAGAGCTTTGGAGGCGCAAGCGAAGGCAGCGAAGCCTGAGCGCGCGCCAAGGAGGGACCATGAAGGACGAGCATATTGGAGACCACTACCACGAACAGACCAGGTACTCGCCCAACCGGATCAAGCAGGGGGCCCGTCCGTCAAGCCGGCCCGACCCTTTCAAGGACTATGACGACGCCGAGACAGTAGACCTCATCACGGATCTTCCCGAAGGCGGTCTATGGGAGGCCCTCAAGCACCGCCGCTCCCGCAGGAGCTTCACCGGGGATGCCATTAAAAAGGCCGATCTTTCCCGGCTGGTGTTTGCTGCGCAGGGGCCCACCGGCAAAGCCGGCTCGGTAATACTGCGCACCGCGCCTTCCGCGGGCGCTCTCTACCCTATCGAGACCTACCTGGTCATCAACAACGTAGCGGACGTGGAGGAGGGCGTATATCACTACAACATCCGCAAGTTCTCGCTGGAGCGGATAAAGAAGGGCTCTTTCGGAAGCGAGACCGCGGAAGCCGCGCTCGGCCAGAGCATGTGCGCCAAGGCGTCCGCGGTGTTTGTGTGGACCGCCATAGCCGACCGCATCAAGTGGAAGTACGCCCAGCGCGGCTACCGCTACATCTACATGGAGGCCGGCCACATCTGCGAGAACGTCTACCTTGCCGCACAGGACCGCGGCATTGGCTGCTGCGCAATGGGGGCGTTTTACGACCCCAAGCTCGACGAACTCGTGGGAGTGGACGGAGACAAGGAGTTCTCGCTCTACATAGCCGCGGTGGGACCGGTAAAGGAAGACATGAAGTAAAGTGCCGCCAACCGGTCTTTGATGAACGTTATTATTCGAGCTACTGCCCGTCGAGCACTTGGCGGACTTTGCGGGCGAGCGTCTCGCTGTTGAAGGGCTTTTGCAGGAAGTTGGTCCCCCGGTCGAGGACGCCGTGATGCACGATGGCGTTGTCGGTATAGCCGGACATATAGAGGACTTTCATTTCCGGGTAGAGAAGCTCCATCCGCCCGGCCAGCTCCTTGCCGCTCATGCCGGGCATGACCACGTCAGTGACCATGAGGTGGATGTACCCCTCAAACTTTTCGCAAACCCCCAGGGCCTCCACGCCGCTCAGGGCCTCGAGCACATGATAGCCCTGTTTTTCGAGGATTCGCTTGGCCACCGTGCGCACGTATACTTCGTCCTCCACCAGCAGCACCGTCTCCGTCCCCTCGTAAGAGACGGGTACGACTTTGTCCTCCCCAGACATCTGTTCAGTGTCCGCGGCGACCTGCGGGAGGTAAATCTTAAAGGTCGTGCCATTACCGGGCTCGCTATAGCACCACACGTTGCCGCCCATCTGCTTGACTATGCCGTACACGGTTGACAGGCCCAGGCCGGTGCCCTTTCCCTTCTCCTTGGTGGTGAAGAAAGGCTCGAACACCATCCGTCGCGTGTCCTCGTCCATGCCCTCGCCGGTGTCGCTTACGGCCATCATGATATGGGGTCCCGGAGTAACATCCGGGTGGGTGCTTGCATAGTCCTCGTCCAGGTACAGGTTGGCTGTCTCGATGGTGAGCTGCCCGCCTTGCGGCATGGCGTCGCGGGCGTTCACCGCCAAGTTGGCGACGATCTGCTCCATCTGGCCCACGTCGGCTTTGACAAACCCCAAACCGGTGGCCAGGAACTTCACCAGCTCGATGTCCTCGCCGATCAAGCGGCCCAGCATCTTCTCCATGTCGGCCACCACGTCGTTTATATTCAGCACCTCCAGCTCGAGCGCCTGCCGCCTGCCGAAAGCAAGGAGCTGCCGGGTAAGGGACGCGCACCTTTCTCCCGCCTGCTCGATCTCCTTTATGTCCGGGTAAATGGGATGCTGCTCGCCCAGCTCCTTTAAGAGCGCGCCGCTTATGGTCATCAGCGGAGTAAGGGCGTTGTTGAAGTCATGGGCCACCCCGCCGGCCAGACGACCCACGGCCTCCATCTTCATGGCCTGGTTCAACTGCTCCTCCAACTGCTTGCGGTCGCTCACGTCCCGGATCAGGCCGATAAAACCGACTACGTTATCATCGCTGTCCCGAAGATAAAACACGCTGGTCTCGCCCGGGAAGACCTTGCCGGACTTCTTCCGGTAATTGATAGTGTAGAGGAAAAGCCCGCTGTCCACGTGCTTTCCGAGCTCTTCCCCCATCATCCGGAACTCTTCTTCATTGTCATAGATGTAGCGCGTCTCTCTACCTTTGATCTCGTCCAGGGAGTAGCCGAACTGGTCGGTAAAGGCTGGGTTACAGTCGATTATCTTCCGGTCGGTGTCGGCCACCAGGATGGCGTCGCGGATGCTCTCGAAAAGCTCGCGGTAGTTCTTCTCGCTCTCCTGCAAAGCAGCTTCCGCCTGCTTCTTCTCGGTGATGTCAACGATGATCCCTTCAAGCATGGTGTCGCTTTCGGTGCCGCCTGCGATCGCCTGTCCCTGTTCCCATACCCACAACTGTTCGACTGTCCGGGTTAGAATGCGATACTCGATCTGGAAGGGAAGGTCTTCCCCCACGGCTTCCTGGACAATCTCCCATACCTTGTCCCGGTCTTCCGGATGAATGATGTCCACATAGTCCAGCTCTCCGCCGGCCAGGAGTTCATCAGGCTCATATCCGGTGAGCTTCTTGCAGCCCTGGCTTAAGAACTCCATGGGCCAGGCAGGCTCGTTCCGGCAGCGGTAGGCAATGCCGGGGAGGTTGTCCATCAAGTTCCGGAGCCGGTGTTCGCTATCCCGGAGCATGCCCTCCATGCGCCTGAGCTCGGTCATGTCCTTGACGGTGGCAAAGTAACTTATAACATTGCCCTCTTCGTCCCGGACCAGGGAGGGGCTTACGATCACCGGGAACCGTTCGCCACTCTTCCTTTTAAACACCAGCTCATGGTCCTTGAAACCGCTCTCTAAAGTTTCCCGGAAGGCCGCTTCAATATTGTCGTACTCCTCTTCCGGCCAGTACGGATGGGGAGGGGCGCAACCGATAAGCTCGTCCCTGGCAAAGCCCGTCATCAGACATAATGCCTGGTTGGCATCCACGTGAACGCCTGCGGTGTCCAGTATCGACAGGCCGTCGGTCATGGCGTCTATGAGCGAGCTTGTAAACTCCTCGTACTCCCGGAGCTCTTCCTCGGCACGTGCCCGGCGCAGGGCGATGGCCACCATATCGCCCAGGGCGCGAGCGAGCCGCATATCGTCTTCGTTGAAGTCCTCCGGCTTGTTGACCATGCCGATGACGCCGACCACTTCTGCATTGATTATCAGGGGGGAGAACAGCACGTTCTTGAGCTCGACGTGTCCCTCCGGCATGAACTGCACCCACTCGCTGTTCATGAAGTCGTTGTCGTAGACCACGTCGGCTTTGGAGTAGGCTTCAGCGCGAAGCCCCCGGACGGGCATGGGCAGGCTTTCGTCCACCGTGCAGATGAGCCCGCCCGACTCCAGGAACAGAAGCTCGTTCTCGGCGCCGTCATCACTAAGCAAGGCCACGTAGCCCGAGACCGCGCCGGTGGCCTGCCGGCAGGTCTCGAAAATCTTCCGCGCGGAATCCTCGAAGCCCGACGTCTCCAGGACCGAGTGGGCGGCCTCGAAGAGGGCCCGGCTCTCGCTCTCCTGCCGGCCCAGCTTTAAAAGCGCCGTCTTTAAGTCCTCCTCCATCCGTTTGCGTTCCGTTATGTCCAGGACAGAAGAGACCATTCCCGAGAACCGGCCGTCCGGACCCGTAGTGGGAGTCGAGTTGATGGAAAGGATGATCCTTTCTCCGCCGGGTCTTTCAATGGCGTGTTCCACTCCGAAGACGGGCTTGCCCTCCTTGATGACGCGGTTAAAGGGCAGGTCTTCATCCGGGAAAGGCGATCCGTCCACCGAAGATATGGTGAAGCCGGGGTCGTTGTAATACATGTCCAACGCTTCGTCAGGCGAAAGCCCCAGGATGCTTTGCGCTTCCGGGTTTGCAAAGCTGATCTTTCCGTCCCTCTCTACTATGGTGATGCCCACGGGCACGGTATTCACTATCAGGGAAAGGCGTTCTCTGCCCGCTTTGAGTTCTTGTTCGGTCCGGTTGCGCTCTTTTTCCACCTCGATGCTGTGGAGGGCATAGGCTATGTCGCCGCAGACCTCCCGGAAAAGGTGCAGCTCTTCCGGGTCCTCGACAAAAGCCGCGGGCAGGGAAAGGGACATAACTCCAAAGACGTTGCCTTCATGCTCGAGCCGTATGGTCAGCGATGCCTGTCCCTTGTATTCGAGGTGTCGCAACAATGGACAATCCTTGCACTCTAAAGTCGGGTGCCGCGTCACCACTTCTTCGGAGCTCTCCATCGCCTTTCGCGCACAGCCGGGAAGCTCGCCGCTGTCCAACATCTCTTGCAGAATCCGGAGACCTTCACCCAAGCCGGACTCCGCCATTGTCTTCGCTGCTCCTTTTTGGTCAATAAGGACAATCCAGGCGTTGTGAAATCCCCGGGTTTCGACCAAACTGTCGCAGGCCTTCTTGATAAGCCTGTCCCGGTCCTTTTCCACCGTGATGAGCTGGTTCACGTTGCGGATGGCGCGGAGGATCAGGTTCAGGTGATTGGACCGCTCTTGCGCCTTTTTGCGCTCCGCCACTTCCTGCTCCAGGGACTCGGCGTGGTTCTCCAGTTTTTCCAGCATGGGGTCGCTGATCTTCCTGAAGGCCAACATGCTGCCCAGGACCACCAGGAAGGTGATCCCCAGAGAAATGAGGCCGGCGTGTATGAAAGGCGCCCGGAACTCGGCCATGTCCATCTTGGCCACGATGCCCATGTCGAGCACGCCTACCGGCTCGTAGGCGGCAAGCACTGTCTCGCCCCTGTAGTCCTTCCCTATCATGGTGCCGGAGCGGCCTGAAAGCGCCCTTTGCATGGGTGCGGCATAATCGGAGTCAAAGGGAATGGACTCGGGCACCTCGACCCCATGCCGGTTGTGGCGGAACTCGAAGACGATTTTTTCGCCTTCTTTGTGGGCCAGCATGAACTCGCCGGTCTCGCCAAACCCTTTATACTTTTCGTGGGCGTCGCGGAGCTGGCTAAGGGTCGCCTCCCGGGAGGTGCCCGGATATGCGCCGCCGTACTTGCTGTCATAGCGGGCTATCGCTTCGATGAGACGCGCCTGGCTCTGCGCGGTGGCAGTGAGGTCGGAAAGCACGCGGCCCCTGTGCAGCTTGTAGAAAAAGAAGAGCACCGCGGCAACTACGGCCAGACAGGAGACCGCCATCAAAACGGCCATTAAAAGTATTCTCTGCCTGTCTTTAACCATATGTCCTCTCCGGGCTTGTTCTTTGTGACCTGTTTCGGTTCAATCAAAAACCGATCATAAAAATACCATCAGCGAGTAGTATGATATGTTTTCATCTCCGGGGCGGGGCCGGTTATTATTGCGGCGCCGCTGATCGCCTGGGCTACCGTGTCGATTATTACTTCTATAGGAGCAGGCTTGGCAATGACCGTGAAAGGCGCGCATTGCATGGCCTTGATCATGAGGTCGCTGTCGGGGTATCCGGTGATTACAATGATGGGCAGGCCGGGCCGGTGCTTGCGGAGATATCTCATGAGCTCCGGGCCGCTCATCTCCGGCATCCACAGGTCCACCATGGCGAGATCGGGCGGGTCGCTGTGGAAAAGCTCGAGGGCCTTGAACCCGTCTAACGCCGCGGACACGCGGTAGCCTTCGGAATGAAGGATATTCTCCAGGAACTTCACGATATGGAAATCGTCGTCCGCCACCAGGATGTGGGGAGTCTTTACACGGGAGCCGTAGTTCCGCGCCCACCGATCAAGCTCGCTTTCATTAAAGCGCCAGTCCCTTCCTACCTTGAAGCTGGGTATCTCGCGGCGACGTGCCAGGCGTCGCAGGGTCTCGACGTGTACGCCCAGATATGCAGCCGCTTCTCTGGTTTTAAGTGCTTTAGTCATCCCTGCCGTCCTTTTGTGGAAATCTGCCCTTGCCGCAATTTTTGCGCTGAAAGAATGCTCGGATTTTTGGGATTGATTGTGCTTAGTTGAGATTAGTTGCCATAGTATTTCTAATATAGCATGTAAGGTTATTTTTGTCAATATAATCGGCAGGTGAAGTTCCCCCAATTTTCTCCGCTCGTCCTTGTTCGCATTTGATCGGCGTGCGCAACCGACGAAGAACCCGGCCGTGAAACAGCCTGATCGGTAGCGTTCGCGCAAAGCCTGAAACATTCCCTTTGCGCCCTTTGATGCGCCTTTGCGTGAGATAATTCGACG
>CAYQTK010000108.1:0-13181 GCA_964420375.1 uncultured bacterium | reverse complement strand
TTAAAGTCGCGGTATAAGTCGCTCGCACGAAAATGACTGCTTTTTGTAAGCGACATAAACAATTGAAAACAAACACTGGTACTTCGACCGCGCCTTTATGTCGGGTCGCATGTCAAATCTGGCGGCTATAGTGATTGGTTGAAATTAATCAACCCGACATTAGCTGGCGGTCAAAGCACTAGTGCCCTGTCAAGCGTTTTTTGTCGCTTACAAGAAAAATATTTTTCGTGCGATCGACGGAAGTCGCGACTAAAGTCGCTCGCACGCTATGCGTCATTTTTAGCTTGACGAGACACTGGTTACGAGGCCTAAAAAGGCCGATTCCGGACTTTCTACATGAGCATCAATTAAAATTTCCATTAAATTTGGCATTGACATCGGGAATTGGAATTTACTCCTTGACAAACCGGGAAAAGGGCAGTACATTAAAGAACATTCACATATTCGAAATATCGCCGGATCTATAAAAAGGGAAGATGGTGAGAATCCATCACGGACGCGCCACTGTAATCGGTGAGGACCTCTCGAACACGCCACTGGGCAATTAGCCTGGGAAGGCCGGGAGGTTAGGCCGTAAGTCAGGAAACCTTGCCCGGCGGACTTCACCGCGCTTCCTCGCGGCCAGGGAAGGTGAAGGCGTAAAGAGGATTTATGCCCCCGACCGTAACGGAAAGCGGTCGGGGGTTTTTTTATGGAGAGACTGTCTTGAAAAGAGTCATCCGAAACATCCTGCCTTATACTGCCGGGGCTTTTGTGCTGGCGCTTCTCCTCTCGCTTTCCGTGCTGCTCCGGAACACGGAAAGCGCGGCCAGAGAAGACACGGGCCCTCCGGAGCGTATAGTCTCGCTCGCGCCCAGCATCACCGAGATACTCTTTGCGCTCGGCCTTGACGAGGAGATCGTGGGTGTAACCGACTTCTGCGATTACCCGGAGGCGGCCCGAAAGAAGCCCGCGATCGGCGGTTTCAAGGGCAAGAGCCTGGAGGCTATTGTGGGCCTGCATCCTGACCTGGTAATCGGTACGCGGGACGGCAACCAGCGCAACATCATCCGCAAGCTCGAGCATCTCGGCATCCGGGTTTTCACCATCGAGCCTTCCACCCTTACCGGCGTGATCGAGTCCGTGCGCAAGACAGGCGAGGTCACCGGCCAGGACAAGAAAGCCGAAGAGCTTGCCCGGAAGATGGAACGGCGTCTGGTGGGGACATCCTCCCGGCTGGAAGGCGCGGAGCGGGTCAAGGTGCTCTTTGTCTACGACCGCGAACACATGATCGTTGCCGGACCGGGGACCTTTGCCGATGACATGATCAGGTGGGCTGGAGGCGAAAACCTGGCTGCGGACGCCCGCATGCCTTACCCGCGCTTTTCCATGGAAACGGTGGTTTCCCGCGGCCCGGAGGTCATCATTGAAGGGGTGATGGGCAGCCAGGCAGGAGGCGGCTCTGCTGCCCGCGAGTTCTGGTCGAGGTGGGAGTTCCTGCCGGCGGTCAAGAACGGCAGGATAGTGCTTATTGACGAGGACCTTATCGCCCGGCCGGGTCCGAGGATTTTTGACGGGCTTTACAATCTGGCCCGCGCCCTTCATCCCGGTCGGTTCGCGGGCGAGGAGCAAAACCTGTGAAGACGGTCACCTGGCCAAGATGGGCGGCCATCATGGTTACGCTTTTTCTGGGCTCGCTCCTGGCATTGGGCATATGCCTTTTCTTCGGAGCCGAGCCTGTCGATTACTCGGGGATTCGTCCCATTTCCAACCTCCTCACGGCAGTACGCGGAGGGCAGCTCTCCCGGGACGCGGCCATACTTTTCGAGCTTCGTTTTCCGAGGCTTGTCCTGGCCGCCCTGGTGGGAGCTGCCCTGGCTACTGCCGGCACGGGGTTTCAGGGACTTTTACGTAATCCGCTGGCAGACCCTTTTATACTGGGAGTCTCCGGTGGGGGAGCACTGGGAGCGATCGTCGCCATGTGGCTGGGGGTCGACAAGATAGGCGCCTTTCCCGCAGTCCCCCTGTTCGCCTTTGCAGGCGCGTTCGGCACGGTCATGGCCGTGTTCAGCATCGCCAGGGTCGGCGGAAGGGTCCCGGCCTCCACGCTGCTTCTCGCCGGGGTGGTGGCCAACGCCTTCCTGTCCGCGCTCATCATGTTCCTGGTCTCGGTGGGAGACGTGGGACTTGCTTATGACATTGTCAACTGGATGATGGGATCGGTGGGATACGAGAGCTACTCCATGATACTGGGGATCGCCGCTTATGTTTTCGCGGGAGTGTTTCTGATCATGGGCATGGCGCGTGACTTCAACCTGCTTTCTCTGGGAGACGACGCAGCCTACCACAGCGGCGTGCCCGTCGAGCGGGTCAAGGCCACCGCGTTTTTCGCAGCCAGCCTGGTGACCGGAGCAGTAGTTTCGGTTACCGGCCTGATCGGGTTCGTGGGCCTTATTGTGCCGCACATCGCCCGGCTTATTTTCGGTCCCGATCACCGTATACTTATCCCCGCCTCAATATTTGTGGGGGCCATCTTCCTGATGGCCTGCGACACCCTGGCCCGCACGGTCATTGCGCCCGCGGAGATTCCCGTGGGGGTGGTGACTGCCCTCGCGGGCGGGCCTTTCTTTATCTATCTTCTCCGCCGCCGGCAGTCGCGGGGGTTTGTGGAGGCCTGAGGTGGATTACGCTATTCATGCTGTTGATATAGAGTTCGCTTACCCCGAGGCAAAGCCGGTCCTCCAGGGCGTAGAAGCCGGAGCTAAAGGGGGAGAGATACTCGGTATCATCGGTCCCAACGGCGCGGGCAAGACCACGCTTTTGAACATCCTGGCGCGTTCCATCCGCCCCACCAGTGGGCAGGTGCTGCTCATGGGCGAGCCCGCCGAGTCCTTGAGCGCCCGCGAGCGGGCCCGAAGGCTGGCCATGGTCCCCCAGGAGCCTACGGTGGCCTTTTCGTTTTCAGTGATGGAGATAGTGCTCATGGGCCGCGCGCCCTACCTGGGCAGGTGGCGGCTCGAAGGCAGGGGCGATATGGACATTGCCGATGAAGCCGTGTCCATGACCGGTCTCGGCGGGCTTACAGGCCGCAGGTTCCACGATCTTTCCGGGGGAGAGAAGCAGCGGGTGATGATAGCCAAGGCCCTGGCCCAGCGCTCGAGTATCCTGCTTCTGGACGAGCCCACCTCTTTTTTGGACCTCCGCCACCAGGTGGAGATTTATGAGCTGGTAAGCAAGCTGGCAAAAGAAAGGAATATAGCGGTGATCGCAGTGTCTCACGATATAAACCTGGCAGCCATGTACTGCGACCGGGTGGCGGTGCTTTCATGCGGGAGAATCATCGAGCAGGGAACGCCCCGAGAAGTGGTCCGGCCGGACCTGCTCTCGCGCGTGTATGGAGTGGAAGTGGCCATGGCAAGCCACGAGCTTCGAAGCCACGCCCCGCTTATATTCCCGTTGTCCTCGAAAAAGCCGCCGGAGAGGCGGGAGCAATGATTGCTTGCATTAACAAGGGAAACATATGGCGACAGGCACTGCTGAGCCTTTGCTCTCTTGCACTTGGAGTTCTGGTCCTGATGTTGGCGGTTCTTCCCGGCGGGGCGTTTGCTCAGGCAGGTGGAGCCGAGGAGTCGGCCGGGCCTGAAGCGGGGAGCACGGTTTACGGGGAGGAGCCCGAAGACAGTGATTCCCGGACCGAGTCGGTGGTAGTTGAAGGCTCTCGGATGAGGCACGACTGCCCCGACCGCGGCGTGCAGTCTTGTCCCTCGGTGGACCTGTCCGCGGGGTATTATGAGACGAGCTTGAACATGTCAGAGGTCATGTTTGGCGATCCGGGCGTCCGGGTGGAAAAGCAGGGCGGCGAAGAAGGGGCGTGGTATCCGCGCAGCCGGGGAAGCGCTCCCGGGTCGGTCCCCATTTACCTGGAGGGCATCCTCTTAAACGATCCCGTGGGCAGGCCGGTTGACTTGTCCTCCCTGCCGGTTGGTCTTATAGATTACGTGCTGGTTTACAATGGCGCCTGCCCTGCAAATTACCCGGTGGCCGGCCCTGCGGTGATAGACGTCCGGCTCATGCCCCCCCGTAAAAAAGAGGGCTACAACGGCAGGGTGACCGCGGACAACAACAACACCTACTCCGGGTCTATATCCGTTACCGGCGAAGCTCGGGGAGGAGCGGGGGTTCTGGCCACGTCCCACCAGGGAGGCTCGGGCAGGTACGAGTATACCGACGACAGAGGGACCTACGGGACGGATGACGACGACAGGAGAACGGAGCGGGCGAACAACGAGTGGCGGGACCATCACCTGGCCGCCAGGTACGAGCGCAAGGTAGACGACGTCCGCGTCTATGGGGGCGGATATCATCACTACCGGTTCCATCGACTTCCCGGCCTGGCCCACGAGGATCCGGACCATGCTTATCGAAGCTCGCAGATGTCCATTGTCTACGCGGGAGCCCGGCAGCCGGGGTTTATCACCTCGGACCTGGACGCCGAGATAAAGGCCCATTACCTGTCCGAGAAAACGGTGCACAATGACGAGCAAGGAGAACTCGGGGATCCCCGATACCGCACCGACCGCAGAAGCCGCATCGGCACCGACATGTACTTTTATTACTACGGTGTTCCCCAAAACTTTCTCAGTCTTTACGTGGGTGTTTACGAAGACGAGTACAAGCCGGATTCGCGGCTCGACCCCGAAGTTGACGATATAAGCGCTTCCCGCTCTTCGGTGTACGTGAACCTGGCGGACGAGATCTATCTGTTTGACCAAAGTCTCCGGATCAAGCCGCGCCTCCGATACCTCTATGAAGGGAACCGGTACGACGGCCGGACCCTGGTAGTACAACAAGGCGAAGACGTAGATACCACCGCTCACTCGGCAATAACCGCTGATCTGTCCGCAAGCTACCTGGTTTATGAAGGTCTGTGGCTTCTGGCCCATGCAGGTCAATACTACCGGACCCCTGCTTTCTCCGAGGAGTTCGGCGACAGGTCAAGTCTTATCGGCAACGAGGGCCTTGATCCCCAAAGGACAGTGGTTTACCAGGCCGGGGCCTTATATAACCCCGGTTCTTTCTCCATGGTGGATGACCTCTGGGTAAAGGCCATGTTTTTCCACAACCGGGTGTATGACCGGATCGGCTGGGAGGATACGGGGTCTGGAAGCTTTCGCGCTGAAAACGCAGGGGACAGCCGCATCACCGGCCTGGAAATCTCGGGCCGCCTCAACCTGGAGGACATCCTCCTGGTGGAGACAGCCTACTCGTTCCAGGACCCGGTGAACCTCTCCGACAACGACCGATACCACGGCAACCAATTGGTGGGAGTTCCCCGCAACACCTTCTACAGCGGCATCATCGTGCGCCAATCCTACGGTCAGATTTTCTACAATTTCTATTACCAGGACATGCGCTGGCTGGACCGGGAGAACCGGATCGATTCCAATCCCCGCCTGGTCCACGACCTGGGCGCGGTCTATTACCGCGGCAAATGGAGCGTGGGCGTCAAGGCAGCCAACCTCGGCAATGCCCAGCAAAGGGAAGTCCTCGGGTACCCTCTTCCGGGCACCCGGTACACACTTTTTATGGAGGTAGAAACATGAACAAGAGAACGAAAGGAAAAGGATTTATCAAGCTTCTGAGCGGGGTAATGGCTCTATTGCTGATAGGGGCGGGAGCGGGATGCGGTTCTGATGACGATGATTCTGACATCAACCTGTCATCCTACCTGGCCCTGGCCAACACCGATTATGTCGCCGGCCAGGCAGCAAAGATCAAGGTGGATGAAAAAGGAACCTTTCCGGCGGTCCAGAACTCGACCACATTGGACTCCGACCCCGGCGGAATGGACATAACCGAAAAGACCGGCAAGGAGACGGTGTTCCTGGTGGGAAGAAAGAGCGCCACCATATATAACCTTGACCCTCAAAACAGCATGGAGGTCAGGGACTCCTTTACTGTGGGACCGGCGGGATTCATGGGAGCCAATCCCCAGGATGTCCTCGTCCTGTCCGCTGATAAAGCTTATGTTACCAGGCAAGCAGATTCCTACGACGACATCCTCATCGTTGACCCCGGAGACGGCAGTACCAGGGGGACCATCGAGTTTACCGGCATCCCCACCAATGCCGACAGCCTGGCTCGGCCCGCGGACATGGTGGAAGCCAACGGCAAGGTGTTCGTGGCGATCCAGAACCTGAACGCAGCCTTCAACTACTGCGAGGCAAGCATTGAGCCGGGTATGATTGCGGTAATCGATCCGGCCACTGATACGGTCACGGACACTGTCCTTCTCAACAAGTCAAACCCCACCAGGCTCTACTATGCTGAGGAGCGCGGCGAAGTACTGGTGGCTTCTGCAGGCAGCTTCGCCACCGACTCGCCCGGCTGTCCCATGTCTCCAGACCCCGACGTCTCGACCAGCGGCCTGGAGGCCGTATCTACTTCATCTCCCTATGCCCACTACATGGTGATCAGCGGCGACCATCCGGACATAAACGGCAACATCTACGACGTGGCATTTTCCGGAGACAATACCGCCTATGTGCTGGTGGCCTATGGCTTCAATTTTGAGGACCGGGCCCGGAAAACAGACCTTGCAACCGGAACAGTAGACGCAAGCTTCAGGTATCCATCAACCAACTCGGGCAATGATGACCTCTCCGGAATCCAGGCGGCCAAAGGGTTCCTCTTTATCGGCGACCGGACCAACTCCGGGGTCGAGGTCATAGAAACCGGCAATCATACCGAAGTCGGATTCCACGACCTTGACCTGCCGCCCATGACCATGAACGCTATGATACGCGAAAAATCCGACAACACTCTCGAGCTGAATTAACCCGCGCGTCCGCATGTTGCCTTGCAGGCGCGGGACACGCAGTAAAGTTCTTACAACAAGGAACAAAACATGAAGGCCTCATCTAAAAACCTGATGATATGCTTTATAGCTGTTGCAGTTTTGGCCGCGGCCGGCCGGGCGCAGGCCTGGCCGGACTGCCGGCCGGACTCGGTCTTCGAGTTCAGTCCTCAAGCACCGGCGAGCTTCGGACACGACAATCTTCCCGGCATTGTCACCGGCTTTCCCGGACCGTCAGACGCAACCATGGGGAGCACCGAAGCAGTGGCCCTGGGAACCGACGGCTACATCACCCTCGATTTTACGGACAACCTCATAGTGGACGGTCCGGGACCGGACTTCATCGTGTTCGAGAACGCGTTCTTTTGTTCAACGGTGCCGGACTCGACCTCTGACGACTACAGCGTGTTCGCCGAGCCGGTCATAGTCGAGGTCTGGGACGGCGCAACCTGGCATAAGTATCCCTACAATGACTCCGCGCTTTCGCAGGTGGGAACCACCACCGGCGACGCCGTGTGCACGCCCAAATCAGTGATTGAGCAGCTCGGAGGACTGGCCGGCATAACCCCCACTTTCAGCGGCGGCCGGATAGTGCCTGACGATCCCCACTCCTGGGACCCGGACGGCCCCGGCGGAGTGAGCGGCTGGGGCGGAGACGCCTTTGACCTTGCCGACCTGGGAGTATCGCAAACCAGCAGAATAAGGCTTGTTGACTCGGGACGGATAGCGGGGTTTACCGGCAGTCCGCAGGGGGCGGACATTGACGCGGTGATCGTGCTCAACAGCCGGCCCAGAACTCCCGCGGGCCCGGACTCGGACGGCGACGGTATCTCGGACTCCGACGAGATCACCTTCGGCACCGACCCCTTTAATGCGGACACTGACGGCGACGGCCGGGACGACGGCCTCGAGGCCTCGTTGTGTCATTGCCCGTTGCTTTACGGTGATACGGCTCCTGGCGTGGACCCGGTCTGCATGGACGGCGACCGGGACGGCGACGGGGTAATAAACTGTTACGACAACTGTGAGAGGACGCCAAACCCGAGCCAGCAGGATGCGGACGGCGACCACCTGGGCGACGCCTGCGAGGCTTCTTACAGCTCTGCCAAAAACGTCGCGGACACGGACGGAGGCGGCGAGCCGGACGGCATCGAAATCAAAGCCGGCAGGAATCCCACGAGGGGTCTTGACGACTTCGGCAACTTCACTGACGCGGACGGCGACGGCATGCCCGACTGGTGGGAGTCCGAATACGGACTTAATACAACTGCTGATGACAGCAAAGCGGACCCGGACGCTGATGGCCTGACCAACCTGGAGGAGTACCAGTGCTCTACCGATCCTTTTAACGCGGACACCGACGGCGACGGAACCAGAGACGGTGACGAGCTTGACAGGGGAACAAGTCCCCTCCAGTCGAACCAGGAGAAGGACGGCGGAGGGGGAGGGTCTTCCGGGTGCGCAGTGAACCAGCATCCGGAAAGCGGGTCCCTCTCTATTCCGGCTGCTTTTCTTTTACCGCTGCTTATCATGATTACGGCAAGATTATTCATCCGCAGGCGCGGGTCCTTTGCCTGATCCTTCTTGCCAACAAAGCTTCCGGCTGTCACCGATAGCCGTGTTTGAGGTGAAAAGAGACAGGCAGGATCAAGGTTAGCGATGATTTTTTGAGCTCCGGGGGGATGGGAGGAAAAGGAGCGGCTTGCTGCACCGCTTGTTGCGCTGCCCGGTCAAGTAGGGCATGCCCCGAGCTTTTCACCACGCGTATGTCGCGTATACCGCCTGAAGACTCGATCACGAAACGGACCCTGACAACCCCGGTCTCGCCCGAGCGCCGCGATCCGGGAGGATAGTGCTTCTTCCTCTCCACCTTGCGGCGGACCGCGCGCTGGTAGCGGGCTAGGATAGCGTCCGGGTCAGGCCGCGGTGCAAGGTTTGCCCGCGACGACTTCATCTTATTGGAAATCCGGTCAAAAAGAGAGTCTGACTCGGGGGGCTTTCGAGCTTCGGGCAGGCCGGGGTCTTCTTTCTTTTTTTCAACCGGCTCGGGTTCCGGTTTTGATTTCTTCTCCGGCGTTTGCTCGGGATCCGGCTTTGGTTCCGACTTTTTTTCAGGCTCCGGTTCGGGCTTCGGCCGGGGGTTCTTTGTCGGCTTCGGCTTGGGTTTCGGTTTGACTACCGGCTTTGGTTCAGGTTCGGTCTCGGGTTTGGTTTCTGTAGTCACTTTCTTTTCGGATTCGGGTTTGGTTTTTCCAGCGGTTTTTGGTGGAGGCGCGGCTTTCGGTTCGGGAGCGGGAGGTTGCAGGAGTTTAAGATCAACCTCGGCTTGGAACTGCGGCTTTTCCGGCTCTTTTATGGAGCTGCCTGCAAATGCCGCCATGCCGGCATGCAGCACCAGGGAAAAAACCAGGGCAAGAATAACCCTCGGGTTGTTGTCGGCAGTATGTCTGTTTTCTTGTCTCATAATGGGAGAGTCCATACGATAACCAGAGATTATAACATCGGGCGGCCACGGCTTCCATTGTTACCCCCGTTGGACAGCCCTGAAGATTCGTAAGGGCGGGGTTTGGTGGTGAGAGCTTGGGGGTTGGTTTTTTCCGGTTCAGTTGTTTAGACCTGAGTTTTCTATGATCTCATCATAACTTTCTCCAACCCTGCAGAGCGCGGCAAAGTATCTCTTGGACAGGGCTTAGTTCATGTGCGACGCTCCCGAGTTCCGCCAGGAAACGCCCCCCTTGCCGGCCGGCAGTTCTCCCTGTCGGGCCTGCAAAAGAGTTTCACCTTCAAGTGGGTGCGCCCTGCCGGGCGCATAATAAACAGGGCGGCCTTATTAGACCGCCCCGGTTCCTGCTCCTTAATCTTACCTGTTCAGGCTGCTTCGCCTTCCTTGGAATCCGCTTTCTCCAGGGCCTTGGCAACCAGTTCAACCACGTCGTAAGTCTGGACCTCTTCCTCCTTGTTAAGCTGCTTTACCCCGTCCTCGAACATGGTCAGGCAGAAGGGACACGCCACCGAGATGTCCTTGGCCCCGGTGTTGACAGCCTCCCGGGAACGCTCGATGAATATCTTCTCGTGACCCAGGTCCTCCTCCAGCCACATCCGGCCGCCGCCGGCGCCGCAGCAGAAGCTCCTCCCAAAGCTCCGGTCCATCTCCCTGATGTTGACCCCGATGCTGCGGAGTATCTTGCGGGGAAGGTCGTAGATATCGTTGTGACGGCCCAGGTAACACGAGTCATGCAAGGTCACGCTGGTATCAAGGGTCGCGGGTATCTTAAGCCTGTCGCTCTGCAAGAGGTCCCAGATCAGCTCGGAAGCATGGTAGACCTCGACGTCCCACTTGAAGTCCGGGTCCTCCTTTTGCACCACTTCCTCGAACTGCGGGTACTCGTTCTTTATGGTGTTGAAGCCGTGCGGACAGCAGGTCACGATCTTCTTGATGCCGTAATTCTTCATGGTCTGCATGTTGGTCGTCGCCAGTATCTGGTAGAGATACTCGTTGCCGAGCCTGCGCGCAGTGTCGCCGCAGCACTGCTCCTCCATTCCCAGAATGGCGAACTTAACGCCCGCGGCCTTGAGAATCTTGACCATGGACTCGGCGATCTTCTTGTTCCGGTCGTCAAAAGCTCCGGCGCAGCCCACGTAAAAGCAGAACTCGGTGTCGTCGGGCACGCCTTCGCCGTAGACGGGCACGTCCAGGCCTTCCGCCCAGGCGCCCCGCTGGTCAAATCCCACTCCCCAGGGGTTGGAGTTCTTCTCCGTGTTCTGAAGGGCCACCTGTCCCTCGGTGGGAATGTTCCCTTCCATCAGGGTCAGGTAGCGGCGGAGGTCCACGAACTTCTGGATGTGCTCGTTCATGACCGGGCACTCGTACATGCAGGCCCCGCAGGTGGTGCACGACCACAGCTCGTCCAGGCTGACCTGGTCCTCGCCGTCGCCGATCAAGGGAAGGCGTTCAGCCTCCTCGTCACCGAGCTTGTCCTTTTCAGCGAGCATGGTGTGCTTAAGCGCCAGGTGCAGCTTCTTGGGGGAAAGCGGCTTGCCGGTGTAGTTGGCCGGGCAGACCAGGTCGCAGCGGCCGCATTCCTGGCAGGTGATCGAATCCAAAAGCTGCTTCCAGGTATACTCCGGAACAGTGTTTACTCCCCAGCTCTCCCGCTCCTCCAGGTCCTTTATGTACTCCAGCTTGCCGGTGGGCTCGAGCCTTCCAAAGAACACGTTGAACGGAGCGGTCATGATGTGCTGGTGCTTGGAAAGGGGGAGGAATATCAGAAATCCGTAGAACACGAAGAAGTGGAACCACCACGAGAAGGCGTAAGCATAGGGGGCCTTGGAAACACCGAACCCGCCTTCACCCACGCCGAGGAGTCCCCAGATACCGGCGAAAAAGCGGCTCATGTATGCCCCGGGCATTTTATCCGCACCGTGCCAGAGAATCTCCGCGCCCGAGATCATAAGGTCGGTTATCATCATGGCGGTGATAAGGCCGAGGATCACGAGCGCCTGTCCGGAGAGTTCCATCTCGGGGGGCTTTAACACCAGCCTCCGGAAAAAGGCCCAGGCCATGGCGATAATAACCAGGAGAATAAAAGTGTCCATTACCACGTGGTACCACGTGTAACCCTGGGTGAAAGGAATGGAAGCGTGTTGGCTGATGCCATTAAGTAAAAAGTTGATGATGGTCAGAAATAATAGAACAAATCCCCAGAAAATGATGAAATGGAAGGCGCCCGCTGTAGGACGGAGAAGCAGCTTGCGCTGGCCGAGAACGTTGATCGCCACCGCACGGATGCGCTCTCCGATCCGGTCCCAAAGTAACTCGTATTGTCCCTGGACCAAAAGCTTTATGATCCGGTCCCACACCAGCCAGGCAAACAAAACGATTGCGGCAAGCGATAATACGACCTCCAGTACCACAAAAAACAAAGACTCTCCGGGAATCAACCACATAAGACAACCCTCCTTATTCTTGCTGAAGGAAAACGGAAAACTACTGATACCGACATCGGCACGGGATTGAAACAGCTTCTCCAGCGTGGCCATTTCAGTATGCCAGAGACCGCATGAGCTGTCAAGATGGCATTGTTACTTACTGTTACCCCGTTGCTTGTCCTTACACACCTGATATGCGATTTCTAATAGTCTCCTGCGCAACGGAACCCTATGCCGTTGCCGGAAGTTGCGGCGGGCAAGTCATGGCGGGATGCAACCCGGATGTAAAACCAACCACTCCCCCAACTGCCGCCTCGTATAACGAAGCTCGTGCCCGAGTTCGGGCCTTGCGGGTCGTCGGTGGGGCTTATATCATAGTAATCGCTCGAATACAAGTCATAGACCCATTCAAATACGTTGCCCGCCATATCGTATAGGCCGTAGCCGTTGGCAGCATAAGTTTCCACCTCATGAGTATCGTTATCAAGGCCGTCGTAATCCCAACAGTCATATGTTGAACCCCATCTTTCATAATCGGCGTCCGGGCAGGTAATGGTGTCTCCATGAAAATATCTCTTGCCGGCGAGTCCGCCCCTGGCGGCGTACTCCCATTCCGCCTCGGTGGGCAGACGCTTTCCCGCCCAGGCGCAAAAATCATCGGCCTGGTCCCAGCTTACGTTGACCACCGGGTAGTTGTCATAGGTAGTGTTGCCGTAGTAGTTGGTCCTGGTATAACTCGCCGTGCTGCCCGGCTCAGTGCACGCTCCTTCGTTTACGCATGCCGCGTACTCCGCGTTGGTCACCTGGTGAACGTCCATGTAGAAGTCGGAGGTTATACATACCTCGTGCACCGGAAGCTCGTCGGGGTCTCCCTCATCGAACGTGTCTCCCATGTCGAAGCATCCCGAAGAGATCAGGATCATACAACCCATATCCACGGTCCCGTGCAAAGGGTCTCCCGGGCACTGGTTATCAACGCCGTCGCAAATCTCGGGCGCGCCCGGATACACCGAGCTGTTGCCGTCTTCGCAGTCCGGGCCGTCGATGGACACGTAAGCGTCGCAATCCACGTACCAGCCGTCGGTGTCGCCGTCAACGCAGGTCGCACAAGAGCTCCAGTTGTTCTCGTCCGCGTCGTCACAGTCCGGGCCGTCTATGGAGACGTAATCATCGCAATCCACGTACCAGCCGTCGGTGTCGCCGTCAACGCAGGTCGCGCACGAGCTCCAGTTGTTCTCGTCCGCGTCGTCACAGTCGGGACCGTTGATGCCGACGTACTGGTTGCACAGCTCGTAGTAAGTGTCCGAGTCGTCGTCGTGGCACGTCGAGCAGGTGTCCCACATGTTAGCGTCGATGTCGTCGCAGTCCGGGCCGTCTATGGAGACGTAATCATCGCAATCCACGTACCAGCCGTCGG
>CAYQTK010000107.1:0-13219 GCA_964420375.1 uncultured bacterium | reverse complement strand
GCCCTGTAAGGGCGACGCCCGACAAAAAGCAATTACATATGAGACACTACACTAGATCAGCTTCATGGTCTTCATCTTTTCCGCTATCTGGACGGCGTTCAGGGCCGCTCCTTTCCTGATGTTGTCTCCCACGCAAAACAGGTCTGTGCAGTTTTTGGCCGAGGTGTCTTCCCGGATCCTGCCCACCAGCACGTCGTCAATTCCGTCGGCCATGAGCGGGTGAGGCCAGACCCCTTTTCGAGGGTCGTCCACCACCTTGACGCCGGGCGCGCGGTTAAGTGTCTTTCTCACATCAGAGGGGGACAGCTTGTCCGCGGTCTGGATGTTCATGGCCTCGGCATGGGAGTTCAACACCGGGACCCGCACGCAGGTGGCGCTGACCTTGAGGTAACGGTCGCCCAGTATCTTCCGCGACTCCCGGCGCATCTTGGCCTCCTCGTCAAAGTATCCCGGCATCTCGTCCACCGGGCCGGATATCTGCGGAATGACGTTGCCCAGAATCTCGACGGGGTAGGCATCGGTCTTGAGCTTCCTGCCGGCTGCCCGGTCCTTTGTCTGCTGAATCAGCTCTTCATGCGCCTTGCTGCCCGACCCGGAGACCGCCTGGTAGGTCGAGATCACCAGCCTTTTGATCCGGGACCGCCTGTAAATCGGGCCCATTACCATCATGGCCTGGATGGTCGAGCAGTTGGGATTAGCCACAAACCCCTGGTGGCTTTTGAGATGGTCCGGGTTGACCTCGGGAACAACCAGGGGAACACGCTTGTCCATCCGGAAGTCCTTGCCGTTGTCTATCACAATGCACCCGCGCTTTATGGCTTCGGGGCCGTATACCTTGGAAGCGCCGGAGGCCCCCTCGGTGCCGGCGAAAAACGCGATGTCAAAACCGTCGAACTCGGAGGCGTCAGCCTTTTTTACTTTGAACTTGCGGCCGGCAACCTTTTCGTAGCGCTCCCGGGTGGCCAGAATCTTGATCTCCTTTATGGGAAGCTTGCTGCGCTCCAATAGAACCTCGACCATCTTCGTGCCCACCATGCCGATGCCAACTACGATTACCCGATATCCTCTCTTTTCCATGCCTCTCCTCCTTAAAGTTTCTTTGCATAAAAAAAAGCCGCCCGAATCGCAGGCGGCCGGCAAAGCGAGATTATACACCTCAGACCGATCGCCCGCCCTCCGGAGTAGTGCGCTTTCGGCCCCTAATGTAGTGAAAATCCCTCATCTTTTTCTCCAATGTTGAATACGATTATACAAACAGGGCGCAAAGGTGTCAACCCCGGAACGTCCGGGCGGTAATGTCAAATTGCTAACCGGCCGGGTGTCTGGTAACTTATTATGCAAGTGTTTACGCCTGTTAAGGAGGATTTGAATCATGGGTCTTGATCCCGATCTGTTGAATAAACTGGTCTGTCCCAAGTGCCACGGACCGTTGCGTGTCTATGGCGGGGACGAAGGCCTGGACTGCGAAGCCTGCGGCCTGCGATATCCCGTGCAGCGATTCGGGGACGACAGCTTTGTGCCGGACATGATTATCGAACACGCAAAGTCCATAGGGAGCGGCAATGACGAAGGAGGGTGAAGAGCATGCCCGCATCCTGGTGGTCCAGACAGCTTTTCTGGGAGACGTGGTACTGATAACTCCTCTGCTCCGGGCTTTGCGCGAGAAGTACGAGTCCGCACACCTCGCTTTTATGGGGAACCCCGCCGGATGCGCAGCGCTGCAAAGGCTTTCCTGCCTGGACGAGATCATTGTCTACGATAAAAGGAGAAGCGAAAAGGGCATGGCCGCGCTCCGGCACAAGGTTTTGCAACTGCGGGAGAAGAAATTTGATATGGCCATCTGCGCCCACCGGTCAGTGCGCAGCGCCGTGCTGCTCAAGATGGCGGGCATTCCCCGAAGGATCGGGTTTTCCAACTCCGCCTTTCCATGGCTTTACCATGAGCGGGCACCTCGCGAGCCGGCAAAACACGAGGTCGAGCGCAACCTGGCGCTCTTGGGCCCTTTGGGAGGACCGCTCCCGGATTTCGATCCCAAGCTGGAGTTGAACGTCCCTTCTACGACGCGAACTCTTGTCTCTGAAAACGGGGGGCGCCCTCGGATCGGGGTCTGCCCGGGAAGTAATTGGACCACCAAGAGATGGCCTCCGCAAAAGTTCGGGCAAGTTGTCCGGTCGCTTCACGAGGACAACGGAGCAGACATCTACCTTCAGGGTTCGGAGGATGACGCAGAGGCTGTTGCACAGGTGGAAGAAGAGGCAGGGATCGAGCTGCATGACCTTACGGGAATCAGCCTGGAGGAATTAATTGCGGTACTTGCAAAGATGGACCTCGTTATCACCAATGACAGCGCTCCCACCCACATCGCCAGCGCGTTGCAGGTGCCGGTAGTCGTTATATTCGGTCCCACCACTCCCCGCCAGGGGTTTGCTCCCTGGCTGAACCGCAGCAGAACAGTGGAAGTGGGCCTTCCCTGCCGCCCTTGCGGAGAGCACGGCGCCCGCCGCTGCCCCGAAGGACATTTCAAGTGCATGGAGCTTATCGAACCCGACGAGGTCGTGGCTGCGGCGCGGAGTTTGTTGGAGGAGGGCTGATGGAGCCTCTCTCCGTGGCCATTGTCTGCCTGAATGAAGAAGACCGGATAAAACAATGCCTGGAAAGCGCGTCGTTTGCGGACGAGATCGTGGTGGTGGACTCCGGCAGCACTGACCGGACCGTCGAGATAGCAAGGGAGTACACCGGCCGTGTCTTTCACCGGGAATGGAAGGGATGGAAGGACCAGAAAAGATGGGCTGCCGAGCAATGCTCCCATGAATGGGTCCTGACCCTGGACGCGGATGAGGTCGTCTCTCCCGAGCTCGGAGAATCAATACGGTCCGTGCTAAAGGACCCGCCGACCGGGGTTTACGGTTATACCTTTGCCCGCCGGACCTTTTACCAGGGCAGGTGGATCAGGCACGCCGGCTGGTACCCGGACCGCAAGCTCCGTCTCTATAAGAAGTCACACGCTTCGTTTTCCGGCGAAGACCCCCACGAGGTCATCGAGATCAATGGAGGCGCCGGACACCTGGAAGGAGACCTTTTTCACTACACCTATCGCGATTTCCGGCACCACGCCTCCCAGCTCGCGCGCTACGCCGCGGTCAACGCGGAAGAGAAGCACAAAAAAGGCGTCCGGTTCAAAAGACGCGACCTGGTGCTTCGTCCGCCTTTTACGTTTTTCAAGACCTACGTGCTGAAGCTGGGGTTTTTGGACGGCATGCCCGGCTTTGTCATCTCCGTGATGAACGGCTACTACACCTTTATGAAGTACGCCCGGCTGTGGGAGCTCGACAGGGAGCGGCGATAGATGTGGTCGGGTTGTATAAACGGCTATCCGCAAAGACGGGTGGGAGATATCCGCTGGGAGATTCAGCCGGGGATAGAGGATCACCTTATCTATCTTCTGGAGGAGTTCAACCGCTCTCGCAAGGACCGTCGGGTTATGGGTCTGCGCGATATACCCGCGGGCGCGGACACTTTCAAGCTCAAGACCAATCGGCCGGGCCTGGCTGGCGAGCTTTTCGTCAAGGTTTTTCCCGGCAAAGGCATGGAGAGATACCGGGGTCTTCTGGGCCGCAGCAACGCCCGCCGGGAATGGAGGATGGCCTGCGAGCACGGCCGGCGGGGCCTGCCCGTTGCAAAGCACCTGGCATGGGGCGTAAAAGGAAGTCCCCTTGCTCCTTTGGAAGAGTACGTGGTGCAGGAGTCTTTAACCGGACTTGAACCGTTGCCCGAGTACCTGCATTCCACTTTTCTGCCCGAACTGCCCGGAGGCAAGCCGCAGGTCAAAAGAAGGCTTATAAGGGACCTGGCTTCTCTTGTCCGCAGGATGCACGACCGCGGCATATCGCGTCCCGCCATGGACCCGGCAAATATAATGGCTGCGCCCCGCTCCGGAGGCGGGATCAACTTCGTGTTCGTGGACCTTGCCCAGGCAAGACTTCGAAAAGAGAGAAAAGGTTTCTCCCTGGAACAGAGGGTCCTCGAACTGGCCAGGTTCCATAAAAGCTTCTCGCCGTTGTTAAGCCAGAGCTACCGGCTCCGCTTCTACCGCGAGTACTTCAAAACGGACGAGCTGTCTCATGCCCGGTTCCAGGACCTGGTAAAAAAGATAGTCGCGCTTTCCAGGCTGTTGGCCAAGAAAGAAGAGAAGCAGGTAAACAAAGCTCTAAAGCAAAAAAGAGACCCTTTCTTCTGGTTTCGTTACAACGGCGAGCGGGTGTTTATGAGAAAACCCTTATACCAGAACTCGGTGATGGAGATAGCGGACAAGTACAATCGGGGAGAAGCCTTAAACCGTGTCCGGGTAAAGAGGGTAAAAGGACAACCCCCCCAGGAGCTGCTCTTGTTGGGTCTTGATGCCGCTGACAGAGCACCTTCCGGAAACAGCCCCGCCAGGTGGGGCTTCCTTATGAGCGCTCTCCTCGACCATCACGACATCGTCCATTACCGGGTCATGGCCGCGCTGGAGAAGAATGACCGGTCAGGGTTTATTTTATCCGCCGTTCCCGGCAGGGGGGACTACAATCTGGCCGAGTACCTGGCCCGCCGGGTGGCTGAAGAGTTCTCCGGACTTTACTGGGACCGGAAGTTCTTAATACGGGTGGCCAGGTTCATGATGAACCTCCATGAGTCGGGATGGTACTTTCCCGAACCGTCGGGAGACGACATCTGGGTCCGGACCACGGACGACAACACCCACGAGATCAGGATACTCACTGTCCACAAGCTCCGGCCCCTGACTCTCTCACAGCCGGAGATAAAACTGCGAAACATGTTCGACCTCTGGCGCGTACTGCCCATATCACAGGCGGACGGGATTATGCTGGCGGAGGAGTACATGAGATTCTCGCCCGCCTTCAGCGGCGAAAGAAAGAAGTGGCTGAAGAGGTTCATGGAGTTGCAGCTTATCGAGCTGGGTCACGCCTGAACGGAGTTTTACACGAAAGGAAAAATATTATAATGAACGACGGTCTTGGTGTGTTAATATCCGCCCATGTCCGCTGGTACAATGCAGAGGCCGAGTATGCTCACCGCCTGGCAAGGGGACTTGCCGACAGGGGCTTCCGGGTCATAATCTGGGGACTGCCCGATTCGCCGCTTGTAAACCGCGCGGGGGGAGACGGTATCCCGGTCATGACCAGCGGGAACCCCGGTTCACTGAACCCTGCGGACTGGAAGGCCACTTTCAATTACCTGCGCAGAGTTGTCCGGGAAGGCAACATTCATCTTTTGGATGCCATGCGCTCGGAAGGATATCCCCTCGTGGCCCGCGCAGCGCAACAGGCAGGCGCCGCAGTAGTAAGGACGCGCGGCGACATGAGGCTTCCTGCGATGCCTCTCTTTAACCGGCATATCTACAGGAGATGGACTGATCGGCTTATCTGTTCCAACTCCCTTTTGCGCGATGAGATTATCCTTCGACTTAAACTGCCCGACCACATGGTCGACACTGTAAGGATGGGTATTGACCCCGCAGAGATAGTGCCTGCGCCACCCTCGGAAGAGATAAGAAAAGAGCTGGGCATTGATGACACCGACCGGGTAGTGGGCATGATGGGCAGGCTCGGACCCGTCAAAGGATGGGAGTTTATCCTCCGGGCCGCGGGTAAAATTCTCGCCAAGGTGCCCCATGCAAAGTTCCTGGTCATCTATAACGACGTGGAAGAGTCGGACCCGCTTCTCCCCGAGCTCAAAAAAAGCCCTTATAAAGAGCGCTTCATACTGGTGGGTCCCCGCGAAGACCACCGCGAGGTCATGAAGGCGGCACACCTTGCAGTGATACCTTCAGTGGGAAGCGAAGCCCATTGCAGGGTCGCACTCGAGTGGATGGCGGCGGGCATACCGGTGGTAGGATCGAGAGTGGGGGTGATACCCGAGATAATCGAGCACGGCACTACCGGCTACCTGGTCCAGCCGCGCTACTCCGGCACGTTTGCGGACTGTTTGATCGAGCTGCTTCAAAACCCCGCCCGCGGCCGGGCAATGGGGAAAGCGGGCAGGGAACGGCTTGAAAAGCGGTTTACCCAATCACTCATGACGGACGATACGGTAAGGATATTTAAACGGGCCATTGCCAAAGCCTCGGCTGATCACCGGGCCGCGGCAGGCGCATGAGAATAGAGCCGTGATTGAAGTTTCAGAGCCGGAATTGACATGCATACGCGGCTTTGTGATTATCGAAGTACAAGGAGGGTGTAAGGATGTTGTTTGCTGGAGTTGATATAGGCTCCATATCCGCGGAGGCAGTGGTAGTTGACGAGAGCGGAGCGATAAAAGGCCAGGCCATAGGCTTTACCGGCGCTGATACCATAGCCGCGGCAGAGAACACCCTGGCCGCGGCGCTCGAGTCCGCGGGCGCGTCCCGCGAGGACGTGGCCCGGATAGTGGGCACCGGCTACGGCAGGGAAAGGGTCCCTTTTGCTGACGACCGGATCACCGAGATAACCTGTCACGGCAGGGGGGCGTCGTATTTCTTTCCGGGCACCCGCACTGTTATAGACATCGGCGGCCAGGACAGCAAGGTCATCAAGATAGACGAGACGGGACGGGTACTTGCGTTCCAGATGAACGACAAGTGCGCGGCCGGCACGGGCCGGTTCCTGGAGGTCATGGCCCGGGCGTTGGAGGTTGACCTGGCAGATATGGGGAGACTGGGTCTGGAAAGCGAAGAGGAAATCTTTGTAAGCTCGGTATGCACGGTGTTTGCCGAGTCCGAGGTCATCGGTCTCATCCACAAGGGCAATGATAAAAAGGACATCATCCAGGGGATTCACCGGGCGGTTGCCGACCGGACGCGTGCGCTGGTGGGCAGGGTGGGGATCGAGCAAGAGGTCACCATGACCGGCGGCGTGGCCAAAAATCCCGGCGTTATCAGCGCGCTCGGCGAAAGAATGAAGGTCGAGCTAAATATTCCGGACGAGCCGCAGATAAACGGTGCCCTTGGAGCGGCGCTCATAGCCTGTGACAAGGGAAAGGCTGAGAGAGGCTAGTAATGGAGACGCCCAAGGTAATTGCCGCAGACGCTTCTTACGAGGACCTCGAGCCCGCGCTCGATAAGGTAATTGAAGGGCTGGAACTCTCCTCCCGGCTCTCGGACCTGGAAGGCAAAAAGGTTTTTATAAAGCCCAACATGCTGGGGGCCTTCGAGCCGCAAAAGCACGTAACCACCTGGCCGGAGCTGGTTACCCTGGTGGTCCGGCTCTTCCGGGAGGCGGGCGCCGAGGTCGTGGTTGGCGACAACTGCGGAGTGGGCGGCTACGGCCTCAACCAGCGGGTGGCCAATAAGACGGGCATCATGGAGGCTGCCGACGGGTGCTTTGAAAACGTGGCCCGCGATACCGTGCAGGTAAAGCTTAACTCCAGGTACATGGACACCATTGTGGTCTCCCGGTCAATGATGGAGGCCGACTACCTGGTAAGTCTTCCCAAGATGAAGACCCACGGGTTGACCCTGGTCACCGGCGCGGTCAAGAACATGTTCGGCCTGGTGGCGGGCGCCGGCAAGGGCAGGGCCCATGCGAGCGCGCCCGGCAACAAGGACTTCGGCCGCATCCTCTCCGACATCTTTTCCATCCGGCCGCCGGACCTTACCATAATGGACGCGATCACGGCCATGGAAGGCAACGGACCGTCCTCCGGAAAGCCGAAACAGGTCAACAAGATACTGGCCTCCGAGAACGCCGTGGCTGTGGACACCGTGATGTGCAGGATGATGGGAGTGCCCGCACAAGAAGTCCACCACCTCCGCTACGCATCCCGGCAGGGTCACGGGCCGACGGACCCCCAACAGGTGGAGCTCTGGGGACAGGCGCCGGAAGGCAGGTTCAAGCTGCCGGTGACCGTGCACCGCTTAAGCTGCGTGGGCAGGTTCATAAACCAGAGGTTCTTCCAGCCCCTCTCCCAGAGCAAGCTTGTCCTGGACAAGGACAAGTGCAAAAAGTGCAAGTTGTGCGTGGACGGCTGTCCCACCGGCGCCATGACCATGGAGGAGTTTCCGGTGGTGAACGACGACGTCTGCATCCGCTGTCTGTGTTGCCAGGAGCTGTGCCCGGAGTCGGCCTGGCAGGTAAAAGGTTTCTTCGGCCGCTATTTTTCGCGCGGATAGAAAAGGGGGATAAGCATGGAAGAGAAGGTGTCCCTGGCAAGGGCATTGGAGATCATCGACGAGGCGGTTGATCCCCTGTCGGTGGAACCCGTCGAGTTGATGCTGGCCGGAGGCCTGGTCCTGGCGGAGGATATCAGCGCATGGGTGGACCTCCCCGGCGCGGACATATCCGTGAAGGACGGTTATGCTCTGCGCTCCCGCGATACCGGCTCGGCGAGTCCCGACAATCCCGCGGCGCTTAATATCTCCGGCAAGGCCTCTTTTATCTCTTCTTTTGAGGAGACCGTGGGCTCTGGCGAATGCGTCAGGGTTTACTCGGGCGTTGTGATACCCGAGGGCACCGACGCAGTGGTCCCTGACGAGGAGGTCGAGCTGACCGGCGACAATATTAGCATTACCGCCCCGGTTCCGGAAGGACAACTGATCCGCTCCAAGGCTGAGGAGTTCACCAAGGGGGAGACGATGGCTCCCGCAGGCACGGTGCTGACGCCCGGCTGGATTTCGCTGCTTATCGCCGCGGGCTGGATGGAACTCAACACTGTGCGGCCTCCCCGCATACGCCTCCTTGCGGTGGGAGACGAGCTCAAGAACCCCGGCAGAACGCTCGAGCCGGGCGACGTCTTTCCCAGCGCGGCCGCGGGCGTCTTTGCCTGGTGCCGGAAAGAGGCGGCCACTGAGGTCAGGATGGGCCTGGTAGGAGACGACTACTATGACCTTCAGGAAGAGATGCCGGACAAAGCGGTGGCCGACCTGGTCATCACCCTGGGCGGCACTGGCAGGAGCGAGCGGGACGTGGTTGTAAACGCACTCGAAGAGCTGGGTGCAAAGATACTTTTCCGGGGGGTCCGGGTGAAACCCGGACATTACGCCGCCTTTGCCATGCTGGACGACCTTCCCGTGGTATGCCTTCCCGGCGGACCTTCCGCAGCGGAGATGATGTTCCACGTCCTGGCCCGAAGGGCCCTGCACGCCCGCATGGGAGACCCGGGCTGGTCCTTTGTCATAAACTACGCCCGGCTGGAGAAAGACATACCTCCAAAAGAGGACATGGACCAACTGGTAAGGGTGGCCATTGACTACACCGAAGGTGGGATTGTGGCCGCTCCCCTGTCCGAGCTTAAGACCCACCGCGAGATAGCGGAGACCTCCGGCATAGTCCTCTCCGAAGCCGGCAAGGAGCTGAAAGAAGGCGACAATGTCGAGGTCTGGCTGATATGATCCGGCCGGTGTTTGTCGATCACAGCAAGACAAAGCCGGATATGATGTAAATCAGGTAAAAGACCCCCAGCGGATAGGCGTGCTTGTACTTGAAAACACCGGTCCATAGTCCGATGAGCACCATGACCGCTATTACGGGCAGGGCATAGATGTAAAACGGCAGCAGCTCCGGATACCTGCCGGTGGTCATCACCGCCATGGGCTCGTGGTTCCATATGGCCCTGAAGCCGGCAAAGGACAGGTCGATCACGTTGGACCCGAAGAGCATGGACAAGATCGCGCTCTTTTTTAACGCCTTTGCATACCGATAGGTCATCATGAACTCGGGGAAGCTGGAGACGTACGAGGTAAACATGATAAGAACGCCGCCTACTGAAACGATCCCCACCGTGGCCATGCTGAAGGAAGCTGCCAGGCATTCGCGCACGAAGATCCACAGCGCGAAAACCAGGAAGGCGTAGACGAACCCGTTGGTCAAAAGCTCGCGTCCCCATCCGGAGTACGTTTCCGGGACCTGGTATTCGTCTTCTTTCTTTTCATCCTCGTCCGGCGGGGGCAGGAGTCCCTCTTCAATCTTTCTGGCTTCTATCCGTTCCAGGTATCCGGGCACAAAGAACTGGCTCAGGACATAGCTGATCCCGATAATCATCAGGACCCACGACTCGACTTCGCTTAAGGAGCCGTCGGTCATAAAAAAGGAAAGACAGGTGGAAGAGAGGATATAGAACGAGAGTCCCAGCTTTACGCTGGGGGACACCACGATCATCTCGTCGGGACGCACGGTTTTTTTCCACATCATGTAGATCATGCCCAGGCAGCCGATGCCGATGAGGTTGTCCATGGCTGAAAAGCACATATTAAGACATCCGGAACATTCTCTTTCACCTATCGCAAGGCTCTCCCACGAGCCGGACACGATAAACGTGGTGGCTGCGATAATAGCCATTATGATCTCCGGCCCCGAGGTCGCCAATGCCTGAAAGGTTGATGCAATAACGTCTTCAGGAACGTGAAGCAGCTTGCCCAGTTTCCCGCCGACCTCTTCCAGCGGGTCCGAGGTTATAAACAGCAGGTAGCAGGCCGCGGCCAGGACGAACAAGCTCGATACAAATATCCATACATCGCCTAACATAAGTTTCCCCTTGGTTTAAATGGTCTTACACAAACAAGACGGTCTACATTCCGAAGAGCTGCGGAGCCAGATATGCGCCCAAATAAAGCAGTCCGACCGCATAGATCGAGGTGCATACGTCGTCCAGAAGTATCCCCCATCCGCCGTGCAGTCGCTCCAGTTGCCGCGCCGGCGGAGGTTTGGCTATATCTATGATCCGGGTCACCACAAAGGCCCAGACCGTGGTCAGCAGGATGCTGGGCGTCCTGAAAAAAAGCACGGTGGTCAAAAACCCGGCGACCTCGTCGATCACGTAAATCGAGGGGTCCTCGGTTTCAAAGTACCTCTCCGACCACGGTCCGAGAACAACGGTCAGCGCACAGACAGTAAGCCATGCCAGGACCAAAAGCCAGGTTTGTAAAAACTCCGGCGCAAGCAACATGACTGCCACGAAAATCGGAATGCCCGGCAACGCGCCCCATGTCCCCGGAGCAACAGGCAAATACCCCAGCCCCAAAGAGGTCCCCACTGCTATTTTTATCTTTTCAACAACCTGCCCCATAACTTGTCATCACTTGAAGTCCGGAAATAAGAACGCCAAAGACTTGAACACGGTTTAAATAAAAAACTTCATAAACGAGAACAGCAAGGGATCAAGAAAGAAAAATAAAGAGCGTCTCCCCTGTTGATCCTCTTCTACTTTTAAATGTTGACCTCCAGCCCCTCGATAATAAACGATATCTGCTGGTCGATGGACTGGAAGCGTTTCCAACTGAAGTTCTTCTCCTGCTGGCGGAGCGCAATGAGGTCGAGGGCCGCAAGCTCGAGGGCCTTGAAGCGGATGGGCATCATGGGATGGGTCCGCACCCAGCCGTGGGCCTGGCCCACCTGGTCTATGTGCTCTTCCAAAGATTTGTATTGATCGCGGAAAGAGCGCAAAACCTGGTCCTCGTGTATCCCCGAAAGACCGCTGGAGAGCTTGAACAAAGCCGTCACCGCGGTGGCCAACTGCTTGCAGCATAGAAGGCCGATGCGGTCGGCTGACACTTCCGAAGCGCACGTCCAGCGGAAGAGAAGCCTGGTCCATTCCGGCTTGGACTCCTCCAGCGCGGATATGATGTCACGGACGGGAAACCGGTGGTGGCCGAAGATGACGTGTCCCAGCTCATGACCCAGCACGAAACGGACCTCTTCTATGGAAAAGTCCTTTATAAGTGCCGAGTGGATGAGCACGTCGAACCTCCCTTCGTGGGAGAAAACGCTGGCATTATACTCCTGGCTCTGATGTATAAACAGGTCGCCCTTTAACTCGCCGCCGATTAAGTCCAGGCATGACTGGTATGCTTCGTGGACCTCGGGAAGCAGGTCAGCGGTCACGTGCACTGCGTCGCCCAGCAGCTTGCGCCTTCTGACCTCCAGGATGTCCTTGGCGAAGCCAGGCTCGAACGAAGGCAACGGCCCCAGCTTGTGTTCTATATCATTGAAAAGCCGGGTTTCATAGCCGAATCTTAACCTTTCCATGAGATCGGACACTTCAATCCTTTTATAATGTACGGCTCAATCCTTGCCGCCCGCGGTCCATTGCAGGCCCCATTCGTAAGTCTTGTCACAGTCCCGGTGACCGTCATGGAAGCTGACCAGCTTGGTCACCTTGACGTCAGTTCCCTCGAACTCGAGCATAGCAATAGCGCAAAACCCGCGGGGATCGTTCTGTGCGCCCATTTTCACCTCGATCACCGGCTGGCCGGGGACCTTGACCGTTACCACACCGTCGGTGGCCGCCCAGTTCGGCGCCCCCTCGTAAATATAGGTGAAGACCAGGAGCCTTTTCAAGTCGCGGAGGTGGGCCAGGTTGACCTTCATGGTCTCGCCTTCGGAGAAAGCGCCCGTCCGGTCGTCTCCGGTGTGATAGATATAAGGCGGCTCGTTGAAGGACCCCTGCTTGAGCAATCCTTTGTTGAGCGGCTGTATGGCCGCCTTGGTCCCGTCGCTCATCTCGAACAGGCAGCCCAGGTCAAGGTCGATGGCTTGCCCGCCAGAGCCCAGGAGCTTGCCGAAGAACCCCTTGGGCTTCTCTCCCTGCGGCTCCTGGTTCCAGTTGAGGTTGATGAGCAGCTCGCCGCTTTCGCCCTTGGTCTTTAAAGCGTAGCTGTCGCCCTTTCCCTGCAGGGTGACCTTGGAGGCCAGCTTCAGGTTGGCTGCACCGGGCAGGGAAGATTTGAAAGCGTCGAAGCTCATGACCTCGCTGTTATTTACAAGTGACGCTCCCATGAAGCTGGAGGCGAACTTGCAAAGTACGGCAACCGGGCCGGGGTCCTTGGAATCTAGCGAAACGGTATGGGTCTCGCCCTTGTCGGTGGCCACTTCGACCCGGGCGTCGTAGTCAGCGAATACCTTGCTCGAGCCGCTGGAAGCGTCGGTGAAATTAAGCGCGCAGATATAGAGCTCTTCAAAGTCGTCGAGCTTGGTGATCCGGAGTTCCTCGCGGTTGTCGCCACCGGTGGCCCCCACCCCCTCGTCGCCGGACAACTGGATGAACGGGAACTGGTTAAGGTCACCGAGCGATCCGCCGGCGTAGTTGTCCGAGTATACGCCCCCGGTCTTGCCGTCCTTGGTCTTGTAGAAAGCCATCAGGTCAAGGTCAACCGCAGAGGTCCAGATCAGGGAGACCCTTAACTGCTTGAACGCGCCAATGGCTGCATCCGCGCCTTTTTGTTTCAGTTCCATAAGAATTCCTCCCTTAA
>CAYQTK010000106.1:0-13230 GCA_964420375.1 uncultured bacterium | reverse complement strand
GCAAGCTTCCCGGCGGAAAAAGCGGACAGCTTGCTGCCGCACTCCAAAACAGCGCCGCAAAAGTAAATTAAACCTCCATTTCGTAACAGGCACTATTTATCTCCCGTGATTTTCGCGGCTGAAAGCCGCTCGCACACATCGTGGGATGATTTCTGCAGCGAAGTATAACGCATCTTTCAGCGGGCCTGCCTGGATATAAAAGGATAGAGCCTGGTGGCCTGCCGGACAACCTTCGCATAGGGTCCGGGATAGACGTGGAGCTTCTTCTTGCGGATTCCCTTGACCGCGGCCTTGACCACCCTGGAGGGGTTTTCCACGAAGTAGTCGGGAAGCTTTCCCACTTCTGCCGCGCCGTAGCTCGGCGAGTCCAGAAGCCGGGTCTTGACCCAGAAAGGATAGACCACGGTAACATGAACTCCCATGGGCTTGACCTCGGCCGCCATGGCCATTGCAAATCCGCGCAGCCCGAACTTCGAGGTCGAGTAAGGCGTTCCCAGCGCAGTGGGCACGAAACCCGCAACCGAGCAGGTGAACACGATGTGCCCGGAGCCCCGGTGAGTCATGTCCTTTAAAAAAAGGTGGGAGAGCCGCATGGGGCCGAGAAGGTTCACCTGCATGAGCGCCTCCCACCGCATGGGCGGGACCTGGTGAAAGTAGCCGTAGGTGATGACTCCAGCGTTGTTGACAAGGATGTCAAGCTCGGGGGCAAGCTCGCGGCTCTTATCGTAAAGAAGTCGGCAGCCGTCCTCGGTGGAGATGTCCGCGGCCGCGTATCCCAGCACTTTGCCGGGCGCGTCCGGAAGCTTTGCTTCGAGCTTGTCCTTGCGCCTCTCCAGCTCCTCGGTGGTGAGGTCGGAAAGAATAACCCCTGCGCCCTGCTCGACAAGCTGTTTGGCGTACTCCTTGCCAAGGCCGCCGGTGGCCCCCGTGATAAGCACGGTCTTGCCGGACAAAGATTCCATGTAACTTCCTCCCCGCCCGCTTCTCTCACTTTTTCCAGCGCTCGGGCCTCACACCCGTCATGATCAGGTGGGTGAAGTCAGTGGATGTCCGGCCCATAACGCCGGCGCCATCGGGATCATAAATCCCCAGGTTATAGGAGCTCTCGGAAAGCTTTTCGTCCCCTTTCATAAGCCGCAGCTCGAGCACGGGACGCTCGCAACCGGCAGGGACGGTCTTTTGAAGACTTCCCGCACTAATGACGCCGTCCTCGGCAATGCTGACGTCAAACCCGCCTGCCGGCTCGCCACATACAAAGCTCTCGATATGCGCGTTTGCAAAGCTCTCATGCAGGTCGTTGACCACCATAATCTCGGCTTTGAACTTATCGCCCGCGGACCACTTTCGGTTGTCATAGGCCGCGGTGACGAGTACCGGCTGATATGCCTGCTTTATGGCGTCATAGGAGTTCTTTGGTTTCAGCTCGTAGTCGATCACGGACCAGGAGATGGCGGGCCAGGGCTCGTTGAGCATCCAGAAGGCTGTGCCGGCAGTACGGTACTTGCGCTGCCGCCAGTGCTCGATGCCGCGCTTCAGGTAATGTGCCTGGACGGTCTGGCTTGCCTCGGCATAGGACTTGATCGTGTTGCCGTGTTCGATGACCGACACGTACTTGTCGAGCTTTTTGTACGCCATGTTGTGGTGCTTGAGAGCTTCGTTGTCCGGGGGCCACAGGTATTTTTCGGAAACATACTTTCTCAAGGTCTCGGTTTCCGGAAAGGACTGGAGGCCGAACTCGGAGACCATGGGCGAGACGTCGTCGAAGTAGTCTTCAAGGTTTCCCTTGCTGTGCCATACTACCCAGTTGTGGGAGTCTCCCTTCACCGGCGATGAGGGCAGAAAGCGGCGGGTGGGGTCCAGCTTGCGGGTCTCTTCCTCCATGATCTTGACCAGGTGACGGTTCTGCTTGATGTTGAACTCGTTGCCACCGCACCACATGATAAGACTGGCGTGGTTTCTTAGCTGCCGCACTATCTCGGAGACCTCCTGCCGGACCACGTTCTTGTAACCCTTGGAACGGGAGTAGCCGGTCGCGAACACGCAGGCGAACGGGAACTCCTGCCATACCAGAAGACCCATCTGGTCGCAATAGTCATAGAACGCGCGCCTCTCCCGGTTGCCGCCTCCCCAGACGCGGACAAGGTTTATGTTGGCCTCCCTGGCCATCACCAGGAGTTTCTTATACCGTTCTTCGTCGGACCTGCCGTACATGGCCTCCGGCGGCACCCAGTTGGCCCCTCTCATAAAGGCCCGCTCGCCGTTTACGTAAAGCACCCAGGAAGGCCAGTCGTCGGGCGCGCCCGGCGCAGGCCTCCACTCGATCTCCCGGATGCCGAAGATATCCCCGGCGACGTCGGAGGTTGAGCCGTCCACTATGACGCTTGCCTCGGCATACATCAGGTTTTGCTCGCCCATGTCCCACGGCCACCACAGCTTGGGATCGGGGACCTGCATGGTAAGGTTCGTTTTGCCCTGCTTGCCGGGATTGAGCCGCACGTTCTTTTTTATAGGCTCCATGGAAAAGTTCACGGCGCCTACTTCTATCTCCAGTTTATTTGAAGAGTCTCCGGCTGTGCCTTTTTCAATCTCCCCTTCCAGGTCGACCTCGATGTCCAGCCTGCCGGAAAGATGCGGCTTTACGAATATGTCCTTGACCCGGACAGGCCCGGTCTCGAAAAGGAACACCCCGTCGCGGATGCCCGCTCCCTTGAGCTCCGGCGAGAAATCCCAGCCGTTGCTCATGGGGGTCTTCAAGTTGTCGCGCATCTCGAGCTCGTTTTCAAGACCGGCCAGTATGCCGGGAAAGCGGCTTTTATCCGGCCCCTCCCCCATTCCGAACAGGGTCACGCCAAGCTCCTGGCTGCCGCCGTCCTTGAGATGGTCGGACACGTCAAGCTCGACGCGCGAGAACATGCCCTCGTGCCTGTCCACCAGCACATCGCCGTTAAGCTCGATCCGGGAGATATAGTCCAGGCCCGTAAGCGACAGCCACACCCGTTTTCCCGGGCTCTTGTCATATGCAAAAGTGGTCCGGTAGAGCCAGGCCCGCTCGTCAACCCACTGCACGTCTTTGCTGTTTAAGTCCTTGTAAGGGTCGGGTATCCGCTTTGACTTCATAAGCGCGGTGAACACGTCGCCGGGGACCTTGGCGGGAATGCAGGGCGAGAGTTGCTCGAGCGTCTCGCGGTCAAGCTCGCAAAGCTCGAACTTGTGAAGTTCGGTGTCTAGTATAACGTGTGCCTCCAGTCGCACGGGCCAGTAATTATAGAAATATTCTGCGGGACCGCTTGATTCGCATTCCTTGTCCTGAGAAGCGGCGAGTCCGCCCAGCAACAGCGCGAGTAAAAACGGGAACCAGACCCGCCTAAAGCTTCTCTTGCGTCTTTTCATATCCGAGTCGTTAATCTGCTGGTCCATTTTCCAGACCTCCTTTTTGCAGCCCCCGGCGCCGAAAGCTCGATGATTCCTGCAAAGACAATATCCTTTGATTCCACAATATAAAGAGGCGGAAAAAGTGTCAACCATGCTGAGTCGGCAGGAAGCTCTCAGTACCAGCTCACTGCGCTGCTTTTGCCGGCAATGCGGAAAGAGAGTTCTTCGGAGATTCCGAAGATAATGTCGATGGGAAGATGATGTTCGATGCTCCGGTCGAAAAGCATGCGGGCGCGGGCCTCGAACTCGTGGTCCGCGGGCCAGAAGAGCACGGCCGCGGGCACGCGGGGCAGGACCTGGAAGGAGTAGGAAGCGTCAGCCAACGACAGCGGCGATCCTTGCAGTCTTTCGCAGACCCTTTGGAAGGAGTCAAGATCTTGTCCGAACCTCTCTTCGATAAGATGCACCGGTATGGCGTGAGGGCCCCTGAAGAAGGTGGTCCCGCCGGAGAGGTCCTTCTCGGATATCCACTCGCCGGTTACCGGCCGGTCTTTTGCTTTCAGAAGATAAAACAGGATGGACAGCCCGGTCTCGAGGTTTACGAGCGGCCCTTCTCCGAACGGCGATATGTCATGTTGGGCGGGCGTAACCCGGTAGCGGCTTCCCCATGCCCGGACCAGGTAGGAGCAGGTTTCCTGGTCATAATCGCACAATGCCCTCCTGCATACGTCGGGCGGTTCAAGCCTGGCAAGCTCGTCAAAGAAGCGGGGATCGAGTTTATGGCACATCGCTGCTCGCTCCGCTTTTATTCTTTCCAGAACCCGGGCACGAGAAGGACGAGCACGGTAAAGAGCTCGAGCCTTCCCAGGACCATGCACAGAGAGAGGAACATCTTTCCGTGCGCCGGTATCCACTTGAAGTTCTCGACTGCTCCCACTGCAGAGAGACCGGGGCCGATATTGGCGAGAGTCGCGAGAACGGTGGTGGCCGCGGTTTCCAGGTCGGGGCACATGGTGGACATGTAGATGGTGCCCAAAACCCAGGCTCCCACGAAAATGATAAAAAAGCCGGCCACCTGGTAAAGTGTCTCTTCGGGCAGGGCTTTGCCGCCAATCTTGACCTGTTTGACCATCCGGGGAAAGAAGAACTTCTGCACCTGGAGAACCGCGATCTTGACTACCACGATGACGCGAGCGACCTTCATGGCGCCGCCGGTGCTGCCGGCGCATCCGCCCACGAACATGAGGACCACCAGTAGAACGCGGGCGAACTGCGGCCATTCATTGAAGTCAGCGGTAACGTAGCCGGTGGTGGTGAGGATGGACGTCACTTGAAAAGCCGAGTCCTTAATCGCCCGGCCCGCGGAGACATCGTGCTGGAGCAGCAGGAAGAAGGTTATCAGAAGCGTGGCGCCCACCAAGAGGCCGATATATGTCCTGTACTCCACGTCCCGGAAAAGGTCCCGGAAACGGCCTCGCAAGCAGGCTATGTAAAGCGAGAAGTTGGTCCCCAGCAGGATCATGAAGATGATGAAGACAACCGGGAAGTAAGTGCCCTGGAACTGCGCTGCGGCTATGGACTCGTTCCGGGTCGAGAAACCTCCGGTGGCCAGGGTGGTAAAGGTGTGGTTTAAGGACTCGTAAAAGCTCAGTCCGCCGAGCATCAAAAGGACGACCTCCGCCACGGTGAGACCGGCGTAAATCTTCCACAGAAGGCTTGCTGCGTCGCGGATTCGGGGAAGGGCCCCCTCTTTCTGGATGCCGGGTATCTCCACCCGGTAAAGATGCTTGCCTTCCACGCCCAGCGCGGGAAGCACGGCAACGAAAAGGACCACGATGCCCATGCCGCCGAGCCATTGCGTAAAAGACCTCCACAGCACCAGGCCGCGCGGCATGGCGTCAATGTCGGAGAGCACGGTGGACCCGGTGGTGGTAAAGCCGGACATGGACTCGAAGTAGGCGTCCACAAAGCCGCCTGCGGGGTTGAACTCCGGGCACAGAAAGTAGGGAAGCGCGCCGACCGCGGCGCCGGCGATCCAGCCCAGGCTGACCACTGCCAGACCCTCCCGGCGGTAAAAATCGGAAGAGCTCTTCCTGCCTATAAAGAAAAGCACGCCGCCCAGTCCCAAGCCAATGGCCATGGACCAGGCGAAATCGATTACCATGGCGGTCTCGCCCGCTCCCGCGCTCCAGGCGAGCGGCAGCAGCATGGTCGCCGACAGGAAGGCGAGCAGCATGCCCAGAACTTTGGCCACGTATCTGAAGTTCACTTTGATCCGCCGCCCAACGAGTTAAAAAAAGATTTGCGCTTTCCGGAGAAGAACTTTTCCACCTGGGGAAGGGTCTGGAGGAAAGTAAAGATGATGCAGTCATCGTCGGGTTGAATCCGGCAGTCTCCATCAGGGATGAACACATCGCCCTGCCTGGCCACCGATCCGATTATGGCCCCCCGAGGAAAGCCAACCTTGGCTATGGGGGCAGAGGTTATCTTGCTATCTGACGCAGCCTTCATCTGGATGACCTCGGCCTTGCCCTCGCCGATGACCGCGATCGAAGCTATGGCCCCGCTGCGCACGTAGCGAAGAATGCTCTGGGCCACCAAAAGACGGGGGCTGATGGCTGCGTCAACCCCCAGTTGCTGGTATATGGTCACGTAGTCCGGCTTCTTTACCAGGGCGATGGCTTTCTTCGCTCCCATGTTCTTGGCCAACTGGCAGCTCATCAGGTTCTTCTCGTCGACCCCCGAGGCGGAGATGAAAACGTCGCCGTGGTCGGCGCCGATCTCCCGGAGAAGCGCGGCGTCAGTGCCGTCGCCGTGGACCACCACCACGTCGTCCAGCTCGCCGGAAAGGTACTCCGCGCGCTCCCGGTTCTCCTCCACAAGCTTGACCCGGATCTCCGTCTCCTCCAGGTACTGGGCCACCGAAAAACCCAGCTCGCCTCCCCCAACTATGATGACCAGCCGCGGCTCGAATTTCCTGCGGGTGGCATACTTGTCCAACTGGTCCATCTGGTTGGTCTTGCCGATTACCAGGAGCTCGTCTTCGGGGAGTATCTGCGAGTTTCCGTCCGGGATCAGTATCTCCCGGCCGCGAACGATGGCGGTTACGAGGGTCTGGGGAGGCATCTTGATCCTGGCCAGCTTCTGCCTGGACCAGACGGACTTGTCGGTCACCTGGACCTGCCGCATCTGGACCCGGCCTTCCGCAAAGTTCTCGACCGCCACCGCCTGGCGGGCCCTGACAAGCTCGATGATCTCCTGCGCGCAAAGCTCGTTGGGCACCAGGATCGAGTCCAGGCCCAGGGCGTTTCTGTAAAAGTAACGGTGATAGGCCAGGAAGTCTCCCTGCCTGACCCGGACAATGGTCCGCTTGGCCCCCTGCACCTTGGCGAAGTAGGCCGCCAGCATGTTGGTCTCGTCATTATTGGTGACCGCCAGCACAATGTCAGCGCCGTATCCGCCGGCGCGCTCGAGCACGGCAGCGGAAGCGCCGTGGCCGGCCACTCCCTTTATGTCCAACTGGTCTTCCAGCCGGGACAGGCGCGCAGAGTCAAGGTCTACCATGGTTATCTGGTGGCTCTCGTCAGCTAAAACGCGGGCCAGGTGATGGCCCACTTCCCCGGCGCCGATAATCAGTATCTTCATAAAAAAGCCAGGCCCCCTTCGAGCTTTCCGCCTATTATAATGATCTTTTTTCAAGCCGCAAGGGAGAGGCGCCGTTATTTGAGGTACTGGAGGAGGCTTTGCTTATGGGGATCGATTGACTCGGATTTTCTTTCCAGGCGACGCAGCGAGTTTAAGGAGAAGGAGTCAGACCGTAAAGGACAAGGTCGGTGATCTCCTCGGAAAGCGGCTCGATCTCGGGAGGCTCGGAGTCTATAAAGTGGGTGACGATAAAGATCAGGATGGTGCCGAAGACGAGGTGGGCGGCGGAGCGGGGATGTACGTCCCTTATGAGTCCCATGCGCCTTCCAATGTCAATCTCGGTTTCCATCTGGGTGAGCATCACCCGGTTGATCCTGGATAATATCTCGTCGATCTCTTTATCCAGCCCGCGTGCTTCGCGGAGGATCATCCTGAATAGGGCGCGGTCTTCGCGCACTTTTTTCAGCACAGTGGATATCCTTTGTTTTATGAAGGCTTTGAGGTCATCCTCTCCTGCGTCGTCCGGGCCTGAAACATCGATGTCAGCCGGCCGGGTCAGCTCCTGGATGCGGTCCAGGGTATCATACATCACGCTACGGAAGACCTCGTCCTTGTTCTTGAAATGGACGTATAAGGTCCCTTGCGCTATGCCGCACGCCTTACAGATGTCATCTACTGTCGTGCCGTGATATCCCTTGTCCGCGAAGACCTGACGGACTCGTTCAATGACCATGGAGCGTCGCTCGGGCTTTCTCATGTAGTTGTAACGCTTCATTGCCCGCCTCTGCCTTCAGACCGGGGATTCCTGCGAGCACGGCGTCAAGGTCGCGCACAGTCCGCACCCGTAGATGTTGACGTTGTTTACGAACTGGTTGCGGGGCACGTTCGTCAGCACGTTCCTGCTGCACTTGTCCTTGTCATGTCCCTTTTCCGAGTTGGCCCCCACCGGACAGCGCTCCGCGCATACCAGGCACCCGCCGGTCCGGTAGTGCAGGCAGTTGTAACGGTAGTGGGGAAGGCTTTCCCGGTTTCTCTCGAGCGGCACTCCCGCCACCAGGCTGCCGCAACGGTGTGCCGCGCCCCTCTCGGAGATGAAAAAATCGTTCATGCCGAAGCTGCCCAGTCCCGCGGCAAACGCCATGTGCCGGTGGGACCACGGCGAAGCCCAGCCAGCCTCGGGGTATCGCTTCTTCCGGAAGTCCGGCATCAGGTCGGGCGCAACAGCCAACACTCCGCGCTCGGCAAGGGCTTTGAGCAAAACCATGACCATCTTCCGGCAGAAAAGCTCTCCGTAGAGCCTGCCCTGTGCCCAGCGGGCTGACGTCCACCGCTTCTGCCGGGCGTTGTCCAGTACGGTCCTGTCAGCCAAAGGAAGCACGAAGGATACCACCCCTACTTTATCCGGCGAAGGAGGTTTTACTCCCTGCTCGCAAGCGGCCCAGGCCATGACCTCGGCAGGGGTGTGATGGAAAGGACCGATGATCTGTTTGTACTCGGCAAGCAAGGGGTCTGCACCGGACACGAAACCCACCAGCGAGTCCTTGAAAATCTTCTCGCCGGAAAACTCGTTTTGGAGGCTGTTTGCAGGGTCTTTTGCAACGAACCCGCTTATGAAGTCAATGAACCACTTCTCGTCGATTCCCTCGCCTGCGCCTTTTTGGAGAGGTTGTTGCTCAAGCGCTCGTGGGTCTTCTTCAAGCTGATCCGCTCATCCAATGCACGAGCAACCTCGGTCAAATGCACCGAGCCCCGAGCCTGGATGCCGTAGATCATCTCCTCCACAAACCGCCGCCGGGGCTTGCTGAGACCGCGAGAAAGTTCCCCCGAAAATTTGTTGATCTGGTCTCGCAATTTCCTGCCGATCTGGTGTATCATAGTTACTGGATTTCCTTGATTTGAATGGTGAATTTTGGGGAGATCATCCCTGTTCTATCTCGGAGGTCCATCTTGTTCCACCCTTTCAAAGTTTCCCCATTTTCACTTGGTGCAAACCATATCCCTGCAACGTGAAGAGGGAATTCGGAATCAGGAGGCTAAAATTGGGGGAAGTTCACCGCAATGAGGTTAGCGGGCCCGTTTTTTCAAGCATCGGAGCCAAGGGATGTCAGGGGTAAAAAAGAATCTTCGGGCAGGGTCGTACCAGCTATCAGAAAGGACGCGGCAGGGGGTCGTTAGAGAGTCGGCCGGTTTGCGGATTCCAGGGATATACGTCCATTCCGATTACTTTGACGCCGGTGCTGCGCTCGGTATCGTTTAATATCTCTTGAGGTGTTTTCTTCATGATTTCCGGCAACAGGGGCCAGAGTTTTATGGTGCCTTTCCCGCTCGCAGATGCGAGGACGGTTGCGCCGGCATTGAAAGCAACCGCATAAACCCGGCCTTCATGTCCTTCCATTGTTCGGATAAGTTCTCCGCTGTCAACGCTCCATAGCTTGACGGTTTTGTCCTTGCTTCCCGATGCCAGGATTTCTCCGGAGGGGCTGAAAGAGATGCAATAGACGCTGTTTTCATGTCCCTCCAGGGTCTGGAGGAGCGCTCCGGAATAAACGCTCCAGAGCTTGATGGTACCGTTCGCGCTTGCCGATGCCAGGGTTTTCCCGTCCGGGCTGAACGAGATGCAATAGACGTCGCTTTGGTGGCCTTTGAGGTTTCGGATGAACTCGCTGGTGTCCGCGCTTCGAATTATTATGGTTTTATCCGCGCTTGCCGAGGCCAAGATTTTTCCGAGCGGACTGAAAGAAACGCAATAGACGCCTTCATCATGGGAATTGATCGTTCGGATAAGGGCGCCGGTGTTCGCGTTCCACAGCTTGATCGCACCGTCCCAGCTTCCCGACAAAAGACGCCTGCCTTCCGGTCCGAAAGAAACGGACAGCACATAATCCTTGTGCCCTTTCAGCGTCCTGACGAGTTTGCCGCTTTGCGTGCTCCAAAGCTTTATGGTTTTGTCCAGGCCCGCGGTTGCCAGGGTCTTGCCGTCCGGGCTTACAGACAGGGCGAGTATAGAGCCTTTATTTGCTTTAATGTCCGGACTGAAGCCTCCAATTTCTCCGGCTTTCAGGTAGACGGTCTCACCCTCGATATCCGTTGTCTCGATCATGCTAATGGGCCGGCCGGACTTAAGGTCCCAGAGCCTCAAGGTGGTGTCCCAACTTGCGGATACCAGGGTCCGCCCTGCGGGCAGGAAAGCCAGGGAAGAGACACATCCGTCGTGTCCTTGCAGGGTTTGTAAAAGCTCGCCCGCGTCCACCCTCCACAGCCTGGCCTTATAATGGCCCGCTGATGCCAGGGTCCGCCCTGCCGGGCTGAAAGCAACGGAAAATATCCGGCCTCCATGTCCTTCCAGGGTTTGGAGGAGTCTGCCGGTATCAGTGCTCCAGAGCTTTACGGTTTTGTCCCCGCTCCCCGAGGCCAGGGTCTTGCCGCGGGGGTCGAAAGAAACGCAATGAACATGGCCTTCATGTCCTTGCAAGGTATGTAAAAGCTCGCCGGTGTCGGTTTTCCAGAGTTTTATGGTTTTGTCCATGCCGGCTGAAGCCAGGGTCCGGCCTCGTGGTCCGAACGAAACGGACGAGACCGCTGCATGGTGTCCTTCCAGGGTATGGATCGTCTCTCCGGTCCTCACGTTCCAGAGCTTGGCGGTGCCGTCCGAGCCCGCCGAGGCCAGGAGTCTTCCGGAAGCTCCGAAAGAGACGGACAGCACAGCGTCCTGCCGGCTTTGCAAGGTACGGACGATTTCTCCGGTTTCAACATTCCAGAGCTTCACGGTGGTATCCGGGCCGCTCGTGGCCAGGAGCCTGCCCCAAGGTCCGAAAGAAACGGACAATACCGCTTCCTCATGGCCTTCAAGGATGCGGACAATCCTCCCGGTGGCAACGTTCCATAGCTTGACAGTGGTATCCGAGCAACCGGCGGCGAGGAGCTTGCCGGAGGGACGGAAAGAGACGGACAGAACGTCATACTCTGCATGCAGGGCCATGTCCCTGATGAGTTCTCCCAACTCGACGTTTCCAGGGCCGACGGCATGATCTAAAGCGGCTTGCACCTCGCCCTTACCGTAAAGTCCGGCAGAGTCAGCATGTCCGCCAAGGTATTTATTCGCTTTCAATCTCTTGACGATCCTGCCGGAATCGACGCTGCGGATTCTGATGATGCTGCCGAATCCCGTTGAAGCCAGGCTCTTGCCGTCGGGGGAGAACGCAATCGAAGTAAACCCCTTTTGCTCTTGCAAGGTGTGCAGGAGTTCCACCCGGGGGCTTATCGAGGTGCGGAGATGGTTCAGGGAATATCTGGCCGCGGGCAAGTCGCTTTTTAGCGCTGCTATTGCGTAGTACAACTCCGCGCGCTGGTACTCCTTGCGCTCCTCTGCCCACCGTCCCAGCGCAAGATAGGACTTGGCAAGATTATATCTTGCCTGTACCTCCCTCTCCTGTGCGGTTTTCTTCTGATTAAGGGCGATGTTCTTCTGTTCCCTTATTCTCAGAAATGACCACGACCCGAATGCAGCGAGCACAAGCAGGGCAACGATCAGGATTGTGGCCGCCCGGTGATTGGCGATCCATCTTCTGGCCCTTTCCGGTATGGAGTAATCGTAAGCAGACACCGTACCGCCTGCCGTATAGGCGGAGAGGTCATCGGCAAGGTCGGAAGCGTTGGCGTATCTTTCCAGCTTGTTTTTTGCCAGGCACTTCATCGCTATTGCAGCCAATTCCGGGGGCGCTTTCGGCTCGACCTGTTTTACGGCAGGAACGCTCTCTGTTATGACCTTGCCCACGATCTCGTAACCAAGGTCCCCGCTGAACGGCGGCCGGCCGGTCAATATATTGTAAAGGATCGCTCCCAGGGACCACACGTCCGATCGTTCGTCCAGCTCGTCGATCTTGCCTTCCGCCTGCTCCGGGCTCATGTAGGAAGGGGTGCCGAGGACCTCTCCGACGCGGGTTTTTTCCGCTTCCGAATCCCTGATCAGACGAAGTCCCTCCTCGATCTCGCCGGCTTTTATGTCCTCCATTCCGCTTACCTTGGCCAGGCCCCAGTCGAGGACAACTGTCTCGCCGAACTCGCCGACCATTATGTTATGAGGCTTTAAGTCGCGGTGGATCACTCCCCTGAAGTGGGCGTAGGCCATGGCCTGGCAGAGGTCGAGGAAATGGGGAAGCAGAAGCAGACGCTCGGAAAGGGTATGACACCGTCTGAGCCGCTCGGTGAGAGTGTCGCCACGGACCAGCTTCATGGTGTAATACAGGGTCCGGTCCGTGCGCCTGCCCAGTTCGTAGACCGGAACAATCCCCGGGTGCTCGAGCTGGCCGGTGATGCGGGCCTCCCGGAGAAACCGGGCGGTTGCTTCAGCCGTCCTGTACATGGGGCTCTCACCGGAAGGAGTGCCCCCCGGGGACCTCTCCGGCAAAAGTTCCTTTAAAGCGACCTCCCTGCCGAGGTGTTCGTCAAAGGCGATCATAACCCGGCCAATACCGCCGCGGTCGTGCTCCGATTTGATCGAGTAACGGCCGGGGTGCTCGACCGTAATGCTGTCAGTATCGTCAAGCCTCTCGCCCGGCGACGGGCCCGGTCTCTTTGAATACCGATCGCCCGGCTTTCCTCCCAGGGAATGAAGCGAAGCCTCGACCCCCTTATCATTGACGGCAATGGAGCCGGCAAAGGACTCGTGCACTGCGCGGGCTCCGCCAAAGGATTTAAGGGTCTCGGAAGTGTCTCCGGCGTGGACTCCCACCTGGCGTTCCAAAAGCCGGTCGATCAAGGACTTGTCCGGCTCCCGGATATAGCCCATATCCAAAAGAACAGCGCCCAGCTCCTTCTCAGGTTCGGTCGCCCATGCGGCCGCGGCCTTGCTGAGTTCGGAGGGGGTAATAAAGCGAAGCTGGACTGCGATTACGCCGAAAAGAAGGTTCCAATCGCGAGCGCCCGAGTCAATCCTTTTATCCGTCATGGGTTTCCTCTCAAAGCCCGCCTGTTGTCAGGGTTTAAAGCACCGGCAAGAAGTATGCGCAGATCATAATATTGATACCCGAACGGGTCAAGTCGGAAGGATCAACTGTTCGCGCCTCCGGGCTAAAACGGGTATTTGCAAGACTTTGGTCTTATGTGACCGGAGCGAAACAATAACGCTTGTCGGCGCCGGAAACCGAGGCACTAACTAGTGCTTTGTCACTCGAAAAAAGGGGAACGGATCCAATGAAGATCGCGGCTAAAGCC
>CAYQTK010000105.1:0-13274 GCA_964420375.1 uncultured bacterium | reverse complement strand
GAACTTACAAAAAGGCGCCTCGTAAACTGTGGGCCTCTTGTGGAGCGCATTTCCGACAAGCAAGCTTCCCGGCGGAAAAAGCGGACAGCTTGCTGCCGCACTCCAAAACAGCGCCGCAAAAGTAAATTAAACCTCCGTTTCGCAACGGGAACTAATTAAAAGTAAGCGCCGGCGGGATGCAAAGAGCGCCGGTATGGATAGAAACCGTCAAAGACCGCAGGTCCGGACACGGGCAAACGGGTAATTACCCGGCCTGCCGAGACGGGATGGAAAGCCGGGGGAGAGATCAATCCTTTTCCCGCAATACACGTCCCGGCTCGGAAGGATGCCGGCTTTATGGAAAGAGCCGGCAGGAAAGGTCGGGAAGGGCTGTTGGGGCCGGTTGTCGACCGCGGGGAAAGGAGGAAGAGAAAGGCTTTGAAAAGAGAAGAAAAAGAAGAGTTCGTGGGGTGGATGAACCAGGCGCTCCGGGAGGTCCCTTCGGTGGTCATGGCCGACTACCGGGGCCTTACCGTGGCCAAGATGAACGAGCTCAGGGGCGAATGCAGGAAGGCGGAAGTAAAATTCAAGGTGGTAAAGAACACGCTTACCAAGCGGGCCTGCGCGGACACTCCCATGGAGGTTCTGGCACAACACCTGGAAGGTCCCACTGCCCTGGCCTGGCACGGGGAAGACCCGGGGGCTCCTGCAAAGGTGCTTACTGAGTTCGCCAAGCGAAAAGGCAACGAAGCACTGGAGATAAAAGGCGGCGTCTCCGGCGGCAGGTACCTGACCAGGCAGGAAGTCGAGCAGGTGTTGGCCACCCTGCCCAGCCGCGACGAGCTTTTATCGCAGATGGCTTTCCTGTTCGCGGAAGTAGGCGCGAGGAGAATGTACCGTCTTCTGGGCGCGGGTCCGTCCAAGTTGTACCGGTCCATGCTCTCGCTGAAACAAGCGCGGGCCGGAGAGTAAAAAAGGTTAAATCGGCTTTTTATAAAGCCGGCGGAAAAGAACAAGACCGCGAGAGCGGAGAATTTGAAGATCGAATAATAAGGAGTTTATGTCATGGCGGAAATAACCAAGGAACAGGTTTTCGAGTTTTTCGATAATATGACGGTGATGGAGCTTTCCCAGTTTGCAGAGGAGTTCAAGGAACGCTACAACGTGTCCGACGCTCCCCAGTTGATGGCCGCGGCCGCTCCCGCAGGCGGAGCAGCGGCAGCCCCCGCTGAAGAGGAAGAAAAGACGGAGTTCACCGCTGTGCTTACCGAAGTGGGAGACAAGCGCATCAACGTCATCAAGGAAATCCGGGGCATTACCCAGCTCGGTCTGAAGGAGGCCAAGGAGTTGGTGGAGAACGTGCCCTCCAACATCAAGGAAGATGTTCTCAAAGAAGAGGCCGAGGATATAAAGAAAAAGCTCGAGGAAGCCGGAGCGAAGGTAGAAATCAAGTAATACTACTTAGTAAAATTAAAGGAAAAGAGCGTAAACCCGGCACGGAAGGGCGGGGCAGAGTCTTTCCGTCGGCCGGGCTTTCGGCGTGGACCATAAGTAGTGGTAAAAACGGAGGAAAGTAAAAATGCCTCCACAAATTTCCCGGAAAAGCCCCGGCTGATTAAGCGCTCCGGGGCAAAGGAGTGGGAATGAACAGGACAGATCATTCGAGCAGGCTGAGAAGGAACTTCGCCAAGATATCCAACGTGGCCGAGATCCCTAACCTGATAAACATCCAGCGGCAGAGCTATGAGCGGTTTCTTCAGATGGAGGTGCCTGCTGAAGACAGGGCCGACGAAGGACTCCAGGCGGTCTTCAACAGCGTATTCCCCATCAAGGGCTTCAATGAGACGGCGTCCCTGGAGTTTGTAAGCTACCGGCTTGACGAGCCCAAGTACACCGTGGGCGAGTGCCGGCAGCGCTGGAACACCTATGCCGCTCCGCTCCAGGTACGCATCCGGCTGGTGGTATGGGACATTAACGAGGAAGCGGGACTGAAGACCATCCGGGACGTGAAAGAGCAGGAGATTTACTTCGGCGAGATACCCCTGATGACCGAGCACGGCACTTTCATCATAAACGGCACCGAGAGGGTCATCGTAAGTCAGCTTCACCGCTCGCCGGGCGTGTTCTTCGACAACGACCGGGGCAAGACCCACGCCTCCGGCAAGGTCCTGTTCTTCGCCAGGATCATCCCCTACCGGGGAAGCTGGATAGACCTCGAGTTCGACCATAAAGACATCCTCTACGTCAGGATCGACAGGCGGAGAAAACTGCCTGCCACCGTGCTCCTCCGCGCGCTGGGCTATTCCACCGAAGAGCTGCTCAACTTCTTTTACAAGACGGAAAAGGTGTACCTGGAAGAGAACAACAGGGTCTTCATATCCGTGAATGAAGATTCGTTGACCGGCCAGTACATCTCGAGGGACGTGCGTCATCCGGAGACCAAGGAGATACTTGCCAAGAAGGGCCGGAAATGGCGCAAGGGGACCCTGCGGAAGATAAGGGAGGCCGGCATCACCCGTATTCCCGTAAATGAAGAGGACCTGGTAGGCAAGGTCCTGGCGCATGACATCATAAACCGGGAGACGGGCGAGATACTCTTCGAGGCCAATGAAGAGCTGACAGCGGAAAAGGCCGGGCTCCTCCGGGAAAACGGGGTGAGCGTGTTCGAGACCATATTCTTTGACAACATCAAGGTCTCCTCCTCTTTGCGCGACACCTTGCAGATGGACAAAAACCTGTCACCCGAAGAAGCCAAGATGGAAATATACCGGTGGCTGCGTCCCGGCGACCCCCCCACCGCCAAGAGCGCAAGCTCGCTTTTTGACGACCTGTTCTTCAACCCCGAACGCTACGACCTGGCCAGGGTGGGAAGGCTCAAGCTGAACCACAAGCTGGGGCTGACCATCCCCCTTGACGTCCACACCCTGACCAAGGAAGACATCATGGCAGTGGTCAAGTACCTGCTCGACTTAAAGGACGGCAAGGGAGAGGTCGACGACATCGACCACCTGGGCAACCGAAGGGTCCGCTCGGTGGGAGAGCTGCTCGAGAACCAGTTCCGGATCGGGCTCGTCAGGCTGGCCCGGGCCATCAAGGAAAGGATGGGCTTCCAGGAGATCGAGACCATGATGCCTACCGACCTGGTGAACACCAAGCCGGTGATGGCGGTGGTCAAGGAGTTCTTCGGGTCCAGCCAGCTCTCCCAGTTCATGGACCAGACCAACCCCCTCTCCGAGGTCACCCACAAGCGGAGGCTCTCAGCGCTGGGTCCCGGAGGACTGACCAGGGAAAGGGCGGGCTTCGAGGTCCGCGACGTCCATCCCACCCACTACGGCCGCATCTGTCCGGTGGAGACGCCGGAAGGACCAAACATCGGGCTTATCGCTTCTTTGTCGACCTATGCCCGGGTCAACGAGTTCGGCTTTATCGAGACCCCTTACCGGAAGGTGGAAAACGGCAAGGTGTCCAAAGAGGTCAACTATCTTTCCGCGCTGGAGGAGGAAGAACATACCATTGCGCAGGCCAACGCTCCGCTGGACTCCCAGAACCGGTTCGTCAACCAGTTGGTGGCGGCCCGCGGCAGGGAGGGCGAGTACATACTGGTGCCCGCGGAGCAGGTGGACCTGATGGACGTCTCTCCCAACCAGTTGGTGTCGGTGGCGGCCGGTCTCATTCCCTTTCTGGAGCACGACGACGCCAACCGGGCGCTGATGGGTTCCAATATGCAGAGGCAGGCAGTGCCGCTTCTCCAGACCCAGGCGCCGCTGGTGGGCACCGGCATGGAAGAGGAAGTGGCGCGAGATTCGGGAGCGGCCATTATTGCCAAGCGACCGGGATACGTGGCCAACGTGGACTCGCAGAGGATAGTCATCAAGGTGGACGAAGACCACGTCAAACCGGACGGCAACGACAGGGGCGTAGACATTTACGACCTGGTGAAATACCGGAAGTCCAACCAGGGGACCTGCTTGACCCAGGAGCCAGCGGTAAAAAAGGGGCAGAGGATTGAAAAGGGCGATTTCATAGCAGACGGCCCGGCAACCGAAGGCGGCGATCTGGCGCTGGGAAAAAACATTATCGTGGCCTTTATGCCCTGGGGCGGGTACAACTACGAGGACTCCATACTGGTTTCCGAGAGGCTTATTAAAAAAGATGTGTTCACCTCGATACACATCGAAGAGTTCGAATGCACGGCCCGCGACACCAAGCTGGGAAAAGAGGAGATAACCCGGGACATACCGAACGTGGGGGAGGACGCTCTCCGCAACCTGGACGAAAGCGGCATCGTGAGGGTGGGCGCCGAGATCAACCCCGGTGATATCCTGGTGGGAAAGATAACCCCCAAAAGCGTCTCCCACCTCTCTCCCGAGGAAAAGCTGCTCCGGGCCATATTCGGAGAGAAAGCGGGCGACGTCCGCGACACCTCTCTCCGGGTCCCCCCCGGGGTCGAGGGCGTGATCGTTGATGCCAAGGTCTTCTCCAGGAAGGGGGTGGCCAAGGACGAGCGCTCCAAGATGATCATGGACGCCGAGATCAAAAAGATAATGAACGACAAGGAAGACGAGATAAAGATCATCAAGAACGAGGCCAAGCAAAAGGTTTTGAAGCTGGTCAAAGGAAAGAGCCTGCTCCATCGTATCGCCGACCCCAAAACCGACAAGGTGGCGGCCAAGAAGGACGAAGAGGTCACCCCCGAGCTCCTCGACCGACTGAGAATGGAGCTGTGGTCCCGCATCGTGGTCCAGGGCAAGACCGGACTGGAAGCGGAGATCGGCAACATCGTGGACAAGGCCAAAGAGCATATCGAGATGGTCGAGAAGGCGGTGACGGACAAAAAGGAGAGATTAAAGCGCGACGACGACCTTCCGCCCGGCGTGATCAAGATGGTCAAGGCCTTCGTGGCCATCAAGAGGAAGCTGGCAGTAGGCGACAAGATGGCAGGCAGGCACGGCAACAAGGGGGTCGTCTCCCGGGCCCTTCCGGAAGAGGACATGCCGTTTTTAGAGGACGGCACCCCGGTGGACATTGTTCTGGACCCCCTGGGAGTGCCCTCCCGAATGAACGTCGGCCAGATACTGGAGACGCACCTGGGATGGGCCAGCCGGGGCATCGGAGAACAGATTCAACAGATGCTGGAAAAACGCGAAGACACCGAGAAGCTTAGAAAAAAAATAGCCGAAGTCGGCGGGTCCAAAAAGCTCTCCAAGGCCCTGGGAGACTATAACGAGGATGAAATGCTCGAGCTGGCCCGGGACCTCGAAAACGGGATCTTTACCGCTTCCCCCGTCTTCGACGGCGCCAAGGAAGAGGAGATAAAAGAGCTGCTCGACAAAGGAAAGAAACCGCGAGTGGGCCAGGCCACCCTCTATGACGGCCGGACCGGCGAGCCCTTCGACAGGAAGGTAACCGTAGGAATCATGTACATGCTCAAGCTCCACCACCTGGTTGACGACAAGATTCACGCCCGGTCCATCGGCCCCTACTCGCTGGTCACCCAGCAGCCGCTGGGCGGAAAGGCACAGTTCGGAGGACAGAGACTCGGAGAGATGGAGGTCTGGGCCATCGAGGCTTATGGAGCAGCATACTCCCTGCAGGAGTTCCTTACAGTAAAGTCGGACGACATCGCAGGGAGGAGCAGGATGTACGAGTCCATTGTAAAAGGCAGGCGCGACTTCGAGGCCGGCCTGCCCGAGTCGTTCAACGTCCTCATCAAGGAGCTCCAGAGCCTGGCTCTGGACGTAACGCTCCTGGAAAAGGTCCAGGAATGAGCACGTGCGCCCATATGAAAATGAACACATGCTCCGGAAAGAACAAAGACCGACAGCTTAACAACGGTTACTTCCCACCCATTACAAGGAGGGAGACACGGTGAAAGAACTGGGTATGAAAAGTTATGAAAGGCCGAAGAGCCCTTTGAGCTTCTCAGCCGTCAAGATCGCACTGGCCAGCCCCGAAAAAGTCCAGGAGTGGTCTCACGGCGAAGTGAAAAAACCGGAAACTATAAACTACAGGACGTTCAAGCCGGAACGAGACGGCCTTTTCTGCGCCCGCATCTTCGGGCCCATCAAGGACTACGAGTGCAACTGCGGAAAGTACAAGCGCATGAAGCACCGGGGCATTACCTGCGAGAAGTGCGGCGTCGAGGTCATCAAGTCACAGGTGCGCAGGGAGAGGATGGGACACATAGACCTGGCCGCGCCGGTGGCGCATATCTGGTTTTTAAAGAGTATTCCCTCCCGGATCGGGTCGCTGCTCGACCTGACATTAAAGGACCTGGAAAAGGTACTCTACTACGAGGCCTACATCGTGACAGACCCCGGCAACACCGAAATGGAAAGCGGAGAGCTCGTCAACGAGGACGCCTATAGAAAGCTCCAGGGAGAAGGATACTCCTTCAAGGCGGGCATGGGAGCCGAGACCATAAAAGAGATGATGGCCTCGCTCGACCTCGAAGAGCTCTCCAAGTCGTTGCGCGCGGACATGCACGAAACCAAGTCAGAGGCCAAGAGAACCAAGCTGGCCAAAAGACTCAAGGTGGTCGAGGCCTTCCGCAAGTCCGGCAACCGGCCGGAGTGGATGATCCTCGAAAAGATACCCGTAATACCGCCCGACCTCCGGCCGCTGGTGCCCCTCGACGGAGGAAGGTTTGCAACCTCTGATATGAACGACCTCTACCGACGGGTCATAAACAGGAACAACAGGCTCAAAAGGCTCATCGAGCTCAACGCGCCCGACATCATCATCAGGAACGAGAAAAGGATGCTCCAGGAGTCGGTGGACGCCCTGTTCGACAACGGCAAGAGGGGACGGGCAATAAGCGGACCCGACAAGAGGCCCTTGAAGAGCCTCTCCGACATGCTCCGGGGCAAGCAGGGAAGGTTCCGCCAGAACCTGCTCGGAAAAAGGGTCGATTACTCGGGAAGGTCCGTCATCGTGGTCGGGCCCGAACTCCGGCTGCACCAGTGCGGGCTGCCCAAGAAAATGGCACTCGAGCTGTTCAAGCCCTTCATCTACAACAAGATGGAACAGAGGGGACTGGTTAACTCCATCAAGTCGGCCAAGAAGATGGTGGAGAAGGAAAAGTCCGAGGTGTGGGACATCCTTGAAGAGGTCATCCGCGAGCATCCGGTAATGTTGAACCGCGCGCCCACCCTGCACCGGCTGGGTATACAGGCCTTCGAGCCGGTGCTCATCGAAGGAAAGGCAATTCAGCTTCATCCCCTGGTTTGCACCGCTTTTAACGCCGACTTCGACGGCGACCAGATGGCTGTACACGTGCCCCTCTCGCTCGAGTCACAGGTGGAAAACCGCACCCTGATCATGAGCACCAACAATATCCTTTCCCCCGCCCACGGCAAGCCTATCATCGTGCCCAGCCAGGACATGGTACTGGGAATATACTACATGACCAGGTCAAGGGCGAAAGCCAAGGGGACGGGAAAGGCCTTCTCCTCCGCGGAAGAGGTCAAAATGGCCATGGAACAGGATTACGTGGACATCCACGCCAAGATAAAGGTAAGACTCGACGGAAAGCTGGCGGAAACCACACCCGGGAGGATCGTCCTCTGGGAAATACTGCCCCGCTCAGTGCCCTTCTCCGTGATCAATCGGGTCATGAAGAAAAAGGAGCTCGAAGAACTCGTCAACATCTGCTTCAGGGTCGCCGGCAACAAGGAGACGGTTATACTGGCGGACAAGATACGTACACTCGGCTTTGATTACGCCACCAAGGCGGGGATAAGCATCTGTGTCGACGACATGCAAATCCCCTTCAAAAAGGCCGAGCTTTTAGATGAAGCTTACAAGGTGGTCCAGGAGATCGAGGAAGAGTACCAGGACGGAAGGATATCCCCCGGCGAAAGGTACAACAAGGTCGTGGACCGCTGGGGCGAGGTCACCGACGCGGTCGCCGACGAGCTGACCCTCGAGCTGGGAAGGGAAATCATCCGGGACTCGGAAGGAGTCGAGTTCGAGTCCGAAAGCTTAAACCCCATATACATGATGGTGGACTCGGGAGCCCGCGGATCACAACAACAGGTCAGGCAGCTCGCCGGAATGCGTGGACTCATGGCCAAGCCGTCCGGAGAGATCATCGAGACCCCTATTACCGCCAACTTCCGGGAAGGGCTCTCCGTGCTCCAGTACTTCGTGTCTACCCACGGAGCCAGGAAGGGACTGGCGGACACCGCGCTCAAAACCGCCAACTCCGGATACCTCACCCGCCGCCTGGTGGACGTGTCCCAGGACTGCATCGTCACCGAGGATGACTGCGGCACCATCGACGGCATCGAGGTGTCCGCCCTGCTCGAGGCCGGAAGGATAATCGAGCCGGTGGGAGGAAGAATCCTCGGCAGAACATCTTTGGACGACATTCATGACCGGCTGGGAAACGTGCTGGTGGGAAAGAACGAGATCATTGACGAGGAGGCGGCCGAGCGCATTGACGAGGCCGGCCTGGAAAAGGTCAAAATACGCTCGGTGCTGACCTGCAAGTCCAGGCGGGGAGTATGCCGCGAGTGCTACGGCAGGGACCTGTCCAGAGGAAGCAAGGTAAACCTCGGCGAGGCGGTCGGCGTTATAGCAGCCCAGTCAATAGGGGAGCCGGGCACACAGCTCACCATGAGGACCTTCCATATCGGCGGAGCCGCTTCCAGCAGGGGTGAGCAGTCCTCCCACGTGGCCAGGAGCACGGGAACAATAAGCTTTGAAAACCTGAGCACAATAAGAAAACAGGACGGCACCCTGGTGGCCATGAACCGGCACGGCTCTATCCTCATTGAAGACGACAGGGGGGTCGAGACGGAAAGACTGCCCATTGTCTACGGAGCAGAGATAAAAGCGGCCGAAGGAGATAAAGTAAAACCGGGTCGGCTCATTGCCGAGTGGGACCCCTACTCCAACCCCATCCTTACCGAGATGGAAGGAAGGATAAAGTTCGGCGACATCATCGAGAACGCCACCATGATCGAGCAGGTCGACGAGAGGACCGGCTTCGCAAGAAAAGTCATTATCCCCTCCAAGAACCCCGACCTCAGGCCGCGCATCTCGCTTAAAGACCCGGAGGGCGGAAAGACCCTCAAGCTCCCGGGGTCCAACCAGTTCGCAAGATACTTCATGCCGGTGGGGGCCCACGTCATGGTCCAGGAAGGAGACATGGTATACGGAGGAGACGTGATCGCCAAGATACCCCGGGAGACCACCAAGACCAAGGACATTACCGGAGGTCTTCCCCGCGTGGCAGAGCTGTTCGAGGCGAGGAAACCCAAGGAGCTCGCCGTCATCAGCGACGTTGACGGGTACGTCAGCTTCGGGGAGGAGGCCAAGGGCAAAAGAACCATCATCGTCACCCCCGAGGTGGGCGAGCCCAAGTCATACCAGATTCCCAAAGGGAAAGCCATCATCGTGCACGAAGGGGATTACGTAAGAGCCGGAGAGGCCCTGGTGGAAGGATCGGCAAATCCCCATGACATCCTCCGGGTGAAGCAGGAAAAAGAGCTCGCCAAGTACCTGGTAAACGAAATTCAGCAGGTCTACAGGCTCCAGGGAGTAAGGATAGACGACAAGCACATCGAGATCATTGTAAGACAGATGCTCCGCAGGGTCAGAATAACCGATGCGGGGGATACCGAGTTCCTGGCCGGAGATGAAGTGGACCGGGCGACCTTCGAGGATGAAAACGAAGCAGTCACGGCAAAGAAAGGAAAACCGGCAACAGCGGAGCCCAAGCTGCTCGGAATCACCAAGGCATCGCTGTCCACCGAGAGCTTCATATCAGCGGCAAGCTTCCAGGAGACCACAAGGGTCCTTACCGACGCGGCAATAGCCGGGAAAATAGACTTCCTGCGCGGACTCAAGGAAAACGTCATCATGGGAAGGCTGATCCCCGCTGGAACAGGCATAGAAAAGTACTGGAGGATGGGCATCGAGATACCCGACCTCGAGGAAAAGATCGCCGAGCTGGACAGCGCTTGAAAATAAAAGCAAAAACGCTCTTGACTTTTGTGAAAATTTCGATAAAATAATATGATTTAATGATCCAATAAAAACGGAAGCGGAGAAAATGCCTACTGTAAACCAGTTAGTGAATAACGGAAGAAAAAAGATCGGGAAAAAGAACAAGTCGCCCGCGCTCCAGAACTGCCCTCAGAAACGGGGAGTCTGCGTCCGGGTAACCACGTTCACACCCAAAAAGCCCAACTCCGCTATGCGGAAAGTGGCCAGGGTAAGGCTAACAAACGGCATCGAGACTACGACTTACATACCCGGAGTAGGACATAACCTCCAGGAACACTCGGTGGTGCTTATCCGCGGCGGAAGGGTCAAGGACCTGCCCGGCGTCCGCTACCACGTGGTCAGGGGACACCTGGACGCGCAAGGGGTCCAGAACCGAAAGCAGAGCAGGTCCAAGTACGGAACCAAGCGCCCCAAGTAAACGGAAAAGATTGAAGCAATGACTTCCCGAAAAGCTGCGCTTCAATCTTTTTTTAACTCTATGAAGTAAAAAAGGCAGGAGAAAATGCCCAGGAGAAGGGAAGTGGAAGTCCGGGAGCTTATTCCGGACCCCCTATACAACGACGTGCAGTTGACCCGCTTCGTGAACGCCGTGATGAAGCGGGGAAAGAAAGGCCTGGCGGAGAAGATCGTCTACCAGGCAATGGACATCATTGCCGAGCGCACCAAGGAAGAGCCGCTAAAGGTTTTCAAGCGGGCCTTGAAAAACGTGCAGCCCATGCTGGAGGTCAAAAGCAGAAGGGTTGGAGGGGCCAACTATCAGGTCCCGGTGGAAGTGAGACCTCGCAGGCAGGAGACTCTGGCCATCCGGTGGATCATAAACTACGCCACGGCCAGGAAGTCGGAGCACGGCATGCACGAGAAGCTGGCCATGGAACTCCTGGATGCGGCGGAGAACCGCGGGGCGTCCGTGAAGAAGAAGGAGGACACCCACCGGATGGCAGAGGCCAACAAGGCTTTCGCGCATTACCGGTGGTAATAACTCCCCGCTTTCTCCTTAGGGGGAAAGCGGCCGGGAGAAACCTGGAGACATGATACTTACGGCTGATTGCCAGGAAAAAAACGTTTCGAGACCAGTGGTGATCAAGAGAGGAACACCGTGGCAAGAGTGGTACCATTACCCAACATCCGCAATATCGGCATCATGGCCCATATCGATGCCGGCAAGACTACTGCGACCGAGCGGATGTTGTATTATACCGGCGTCACTTACCGAATGGGTAACGTGGACGACGGCAATACCGTCACCGACTGGATGGAACAGGAGCAGGAAAGAGGCATAACCATAACCGCAGCGGCAACCACCTGCTTCTGGCGAGATTACCGAATAAATATCATCGACACCCCCGGGCACGTGGACTTCACCATGGAAGTGGAAAGGTCTCTCCGGGTGCTCGACGGGGCAGTAGCTATCTTTGACGCCTATGGGGGGGTAGAGCCGCAATCGGAGACGGTCTGGAGACAAGCAGATAAATATAAAGTTCCCCGCATAGCTTTCGTAAATAAGATGGACAAGGTGGGAGCCAACTTCGCCAATGTGCTGGAGATGATCCGTAAAAGGTTAAAGGCCACACCGTTGCCCGTTCAGATACCCATAGGAAAAGAAAACGAGCATAAGGGTATCATCGACCTGGTCCGAATGACCGGCGTGATATGGGACGAAGAGACACTGGGTGCAAGGTTCAGGGAAATTCCCCTCCCGGAGGAGTTGGAAGAAGACGCCCTCTACTGGCACGAGGTCATGCTCGAGACTCTGGCGGAGAACGACGAAGAGTTCATGGACAACTACCTCGAGGGACGGGAGGTCACCGAGGACCAGGTAAGAAAGGCAATTCGCAGAGCTACTCTGAATCTTAATTTCTTCCCGGTGCTCTGTGGAGCAGCCTTCAAAAATAAAGGCATCCAGCCGCTTCTGGACGCTGTCGTGGATTATCTGCCTGCGCCTGTCGATGTGCCGCCGGTGGAAGGCATACATCCGAAAAGCGGCGAGAAGTTGACCAGGAAAGCCGGCGACGACGAGCCGTTCAGCGCACTGGCTTTTAAAATGATGAGTGATCCCCACAAGGGGAACATGGCTTTTATAAGGGTCTACTCCGGACATCTCAAAGCGGGAGAGAGGGTCTTCAACGCAGTCAAGGGAAAAAAGGAAAGAGCGGGAAGACTTCTCAAGATGCACGCCATCAGGGAAGAGGACGTGCCCGAGGTTTACGCCGGAGACATCGTGGCCATCGTGGGACTGAAGGACACCGGGACCGGCGATACCCTCTGCAACGAGGCCAAGCCTGTCCTGCTCGAAGCCATCGATTTCCCCGAGACCGTGATATCGGTGGCAATCGAGCCGAAGACAAGGAGCGACCAGGAAAAGCTTTCCACTGCGCTTCAAAAACTCATGGTGGAAGACCCGTCCTTTCAGGCAAGGTATGACGAAGAGATGGGACAGACGCTTATATCAGGAATGGGCGAGCTCCACCTCGAAATAACAGTGGATAAGCTCCTTAAAGAGTACAACGTGAAAGCCAACGTGGGAAAACCACAGGTGGCGTATAAGGAGACCCTGACCAGGCCGTGCAAGGTGGAAGGAAAATACGTAAAGCAGAGCGGAGGACACGGACAGTTCGGGGTGGTAAAAATCGAGTTCGAGCCCCTCTCCAGGGGAGAAGGGTTTGTGTTCGAGAACAAGATACGCGGAGAGGCCATACCGCGAGACTTCATACCGGCGGTAGAGGGAGGCATTAAAGACGCAATGCAGTTCGGAGAGCTGGCCGGATATCCGGTGGTGGACATAAAAGCCGGCCTGGTTGACGGCAAGGCACACGAGGTCGACTCATCGGAGATGGCCTTCCGCGCTGCGGGCTCCATGGCCTTCCGCGAGGCTTCGAAAAAGGCACAGCCCGCTTTGCTCGAGCCCGTAATGAAGCTCGAGATAGTGGTCCCCGAAGACTACGTGGGAGAAGTCATCAAGGACCTGAACTCGAGACGAGGAGCCATACTGGGAAACGAGAGCCGCTCCGGAGCACAGGTCTACCACGCAGAGGCCCCCCTGGCGGAGATGTTCGGATACGTGAACACGCTGAGGTCACTCACCCAGGGAAGGGCAACATACACCATGCAGTTCAACAGGTACGAGCTGGTGCCGCCGTCCATAGAAAAGGAAGTGCTCCTCAAAGTAAGAGGATATTAAGAAGAAAATGAAACTATCGAAACAATACCGTGAAGTAAAAGGATTATGCAAGGAGGATTCCGATGTCAAAGGAAAAGTTTAAGCGGAGTAAACCCCACATCAA
>CAYQTK010000104.1:0-13350 GCA_964420375.1 uncultured bacterium | reverse complement strand
GCCGGGAGTTCCGCACGGGCGGGTATTTTTCTTGAACAATCCGATGGAACAAATTAATGTCTACTTGTTCTCTATGCCCAACTCCTCCAGTAGAGCGGCGGACGGTATTCCCGTTTTTTCGTCCCATTGCCATTCCCGGTAATAATCATCGATCATCTGCTCCAGATCTTCTTTTTTTACGGGTTCTTTTGTCAAGTAGTCCAGGAATGGTGGGTCTTCAAACCATTGTTCAGGTATAGCGTCGTCTTCCCTGGTAAACCCATCAGCCAGGTTCGCCATGCGCAGCAGCGTCCATACTCTGTTTACCCTCTGCTGCAAACCGGCCGGGTCCGTCTTTATTCCAGTTACCGCCTGGTAAAGGTCGGCGCAAATGTCTGCATTGTAGAAACGGTTGATCTGTGCCCTTGCGCATATGCCCAGTGAAGCCAGGATGATAAACCAGCTATGTGAATACTTCAAAAGCGTTCCCACCCTTAATCCCTGCTTTCCTTCGCTGCCAAGTCCGGGTATTATCCTTTTTACCGCCTCTTCGGGAACCCCCATCCGCTTCAAGTGACGGGGGAAGACCTGGAGGGGCCTTTCTGCAAAATAGGTGGGAGAACCGCTTGCTCCTACATGCGGCCCGCGAGGGTCTAAAACCTGTCCCAGTTCCATGGTCCCGAACAGGTTCCATGCCAGCGGCGCCTTGGGGCCCACGTAAGGGAACATGTCCTTGACGAGCGGAGGGGCATACTTTTCCGCCGCCTCTCCAAACTCTCGTTTGATCCCCTTAAAACCGTCAGCCAGGACATTGCCCAGCCCCTCTCGGCAGGCGATCCTTCCGGCCCAGGTCTCCATGGAACATAGTGAATCAAGTCTGATGCCGGGATCATTCCGGCTCTTCTCAATCACTCCCTTCTCGGCCAGCACAGAAGCCATTCTCATCACGCCGAAGAACTCGAACATATCAAGTCCGTAATCGTCAAGAACGGCAACGAGCTTAATCGCTTCCCTGTAATCCTTGTACCCGAAGATCATAGGCATGCAGAGGTTAACCGCAGAGGTTGACCAGGTAACCAGTCCCTTGAAATCTCCGTCAGGAATCTCGACCACGTCCTTGTCGCCAATGGGACACGACACACATGCCACCCGCCGCTTCTTGATCTTTTCATAGATGTCTTTGGGAACTAAAGGCAGAGATTTGATCAATCCCAAATCCTGCCACTCTTTAAGATAGCGGTAGTCGCGGATGTTTTGAAAAAGCTCGCTGCTTAGTGCCCGGTAGTTTTTTTTGTCCGCTGCCTCGATGCCTTTGCCGCCTTTGGCTACTATTGCCTTGAGGTTCTTCTGGCCCATGACCGCTCCGAACCCTCCGCGACCCATGGTAGAAAGGCGGTCAATGTATGCCATGGAAAAGGAGACCAGGTTTTCGCCGGCCTGGCCAATGGATATCAAGCCCGCGGAACCGCCTTCTTCCTCCCAGAGCTTGCGGCAGCACTCCTCCACTCCCGTGCCCCACAAGCCGCGGGCATCGCAGAGCCGGGCGTTATCGTCAACGATCTTCAAGTAAACGGGACGCCGGGCCCGGCCTTTGATGACGATATGATCAAAGCCCGCATTCTTGAGGTTAAAACCGAAGCTTACCCCGCCGCCGCCGCACCATCCGATGGCGGAGCTTTCCGGGAGCTTGCTGACCGCATAGACGCGGGAGCTTGCCGGCAGACTTGTCCCCACCATGGGTCCGGCGCCGAGGATGATGGGGTTCTCCGAAGAGAGCGCGTCAGTCCCCGGCCGAATATGGTCGTAGGCAAGTTTAATGGAGAGACCCAGACCGCCGATGTATTTCTCGGCAAGGTCAAGATCAAGAGGCTCCTTTCTTATCTGCTCTTGCGCGAGATCAACATGGAGAACATTGCCCGCAAAACCGCGTGCGCTCATCCCGCTGCCTCCTCTTGTCCGGCGGCTCCATGCCCTGCGTCAAGGGGCGATTTCTCCAACGCCCCATAAAAGCAATAATCCGCGCATATTCCGCAGTGGTTGCATTTTTCCGTGAACTCGATGGAACAGTCGGCACCGTTTACAACCACTTGGATTCCAGCAGCATGCGGGGTAAAAGCCCGGCTGTAATGCTCTGAGCAAGCGAGCTGGCAAAGCCTGCAACCGGTACACCTTTCAGAAAAGACCTGTATAAAGAACTTTGTCATGTGCCGGCCTTGCAATCAAAGGGGCCACGAAAGTTTGGAGCTGCTTACTAAAACCCGGTTTGTCTCCTTGCGAGCTTGAGCTTCAGGGTCACGATCTCATAGGGTTTTACGTTCACGGTGAATGCGGATCCGGAGCCCATGAGTTCCGCGGGGTTTAGCTCGAGCAGATCGGTCTGGGCAGCGGAGACAAGGTTCAGCCCCTCTCCGAGTGTGACGGTTGCGCTGGTTTCCTCGCCCGCGGCTTCCACCAGCCTTATTACTATGTCTCCGTCGTCCTCGGCGCGCTTGATGGAACCGATGTAAACGTTCTCCGCGTCTACTGATATGAATGACCCCTGCTCAGGCAAAGCCCCTTCATGGGGATGGGTCCAGCGGGCTTCCAGCGGAGTGTTGAAGTTGTAGCCGTCCTTCCAGAGGGCCGCGGTTTTATGGTTGCCCTGGTGGGCAAGCAGCCCCATCTCGACGTGATGGTGTCCCTGGTCGGTAAGTGTGGTCTGGGGCGTAAACAAATGCCTTTTCACGTTCGTCGCTTCGGGCATGGGTCGGGGATGGTGAGCTCCTTTAATAAGCGACAGGCGATAGCCGGTGCCGTCGGGGTTCAAGGAGAACCCGTACTTGCCTTTATTGAGAAACGCCAGCCCATGCTCCGGCTCGGAGATATCTATCCACTTCTGGCAGGGCATTTCCCATCGTGCCTTTTCGGCCTCCGTCTGGGGATGAGTGGGTCGAGCAACGGGCAGATAAGCGTTGTCCGCGGTCACGGTGTCGGAATGAAGCACTGAGTTGAACTCGACCTTGACCAGGGCGTCATGCATGTGGAAGTCGCTGTCCAGGTCCAGGTAAACCACCGGGTCGTTCTTTACAAGCCGGATGCGCTGGGTAAAGGTGGTGGTGTCCATGCCTTTCATTTTGGCTTTGCTGCGGACCGTGACTTCACAGAAGAGCGGTCCCTGCCCGGATATCTTGACCTCGCCGGGCGGCTCGATGGGAATGGGGTGTTCTTTGTAATCCTTGTTGATGTTCCAGGCCGACCACTGCTTGGGTTTGTCCCAGAAAGCCATGAGCTTGTTGGATGGCTCGTCAATAAACTCGAAACCGCTCTGTTTGTCCACCAGCGAGCTTATGAGCCCGCTTTTCTTGTTTACTGTAACTTTTACCAGGTCGTTCTCAAGGATATAAGCGTCTTGCGTCTCGGTTGCCTGCGGTCCTTCGGAAAGCCCCGTGTCGGGCTCTTCGACTTCCTTTACGTAATAGACCTTGTATCCCACGGAAGGGACATCGTGGGCGCGGAAGAGAAGGAACCTGTCTCCGTTGTTTTCGACCTCTTCGAAGGCGACCTCTGCGCCGCTCTTGTCAATCACCCGGTAATGGCTTTTAGAAGGAAGCCGCACCCGGACCAGGCCGGAGCGTATCCAGGGCAGGGAGTTGAAAACCACGATCCCGTCCATGTCGTCTTCCGGCGGATTCACGGTGACAAGACCGGCCAACTCCTCCATGCCGCCGTAGGTCAGGTTATGGAGAACTTTGAAAATCCTGTCGTAGTGCTCCCGGGCGTCCTTGTAGACCTCGGGTATGGACGAGCCGGGCAGGATATCGTGGAACTGGTTTAAGAGTATGAGCTTCCATATCTCCTTGAGCTGTTCATAGGGATACTTTACCTCGAAGAGGTGGAGGACCGAGCGGAGAGTCTCCGCTGTCCTTGCCGACTGCTCCGCTTTTCGGTTGGCCCGCTTGATCCATGCCTGGGTGGTCAACACCCCCCGGTGGTACTCGAGGTACATCTCGTCTTTCCACACCGGCAGCCGGTCCCCGCACTCTTCTATGTCGCGAAACAGTTGGGCAGCAGTGGAGAACTGTGCATAGCCCTTGTTTGCCAGTGCCTTCTGGACATCTATCTCGAACTCGAGGGGACCGTGACCTCCGTCGCCAAGCCCGTAAAATACGCCTATCTCGTTGAGCCAGTCCTCGGAAAGCGCTTTTTCTATTGTCCGCGGGCGGGTGGTGTAGTTTGCGACAAGCTCGGTGTCCGGCTTTAAGAGGTACCTGGTGTCCTTGTACTTCTCGATCTCTCCATAAGGGAAGTAGAGCGGGAAGGGAGTTATGGGGCATATATGTGTCAACACCCGCGATCCGTCGGGAGACTCCCACCAGAAGTTATGGAAGGGGAACTCGGTGGTGTCGTTCCAGGTCAGCTTGGATGTCCACATATACCTTGCCCCGGAGCGGGCCATGATCTGGGGCAGGTTGAAGTTGTAACCGAATGAATCGAGCATCCAGGAGGTCCTGGAGATGTGTCCGAAGTGTTCCAGGTAGAAGCGCTGTCCCAGAAGGCGCTGTCGCACGAAAGACTCGCCGTCCGGCATGTTGCCGTCAGGCTCTATCCACTGTCCTCCCACGATCTCCCATCTTCCTTGCTTCTCCCTTTGTTTTATCTTTTCAAAGAGGTCGGGGTGTTCCTCCAGTATCCACTCGTAGTACTGGGGAGTAGAGCCGGAGAAGGTAAAGTGGGGATACTCCTCCATGTGCTCGATCGCCTTTTTAAACGTCTTGTAGACCTTGTGATGGGTCTGCTCGAGCCTCCATTTCCAGGCCGCGTCAATATGAGACTGGCCTATGGAATGGACGGACAGGTCCCCCGGATCAAAACCCGCGTCTTGGAGATACCATTCATACTGCTTTACCAGTAGCCCGGCCTTATAGGGTCCGACCTCCTTTTTTTCCGCCATGGATATCCCGCCTGCCAGGCACAGACATGCCAGCACCAGGGGCACGGTCAAAAAACGCTTCATTTACTCTTCTCCTTGCCGGCTAGTCTTGGTCTTTTCTGCTTCCCTACTCCACGCATAGGTAAGCTTCCTGCACCTGGTAGTCCCCGGGAAGCTGGTAGGTTGGAGGGAGCAGCTTATTAATTTCATTCCAGCCGGGGTAATCCGTATCGTCCTTGTAATCTGGTATGGTGCCGTTGGTCCTCTTGGGGTCTATAAGTGTTTCCGGCTTGGGGAAAAGCCTGAGTGGCGAGCCGCTGCCGGGTTCTCCAACCACCCGGAAGTAGATCACGGAAAGAAAGACCTCGGGCTCCTGGTCGGGTCCCTGCATCCTTCCGTCTTCATCCAGGAAGCCTTCCTGGAAGCAGTGAACACATTCAGGTCCGTCAGGTCCTTGTCGGATACTGAACGGGGGGTAGGAGTAAATGGACTGGATCCATCCCTCGTCTGCGAACCAGGCGGTGAAGCTGAAAGAACCTTGCTGGCTCCATCCGTCCGCGTCGGGATCATCGACCCGCGGGTCCCGGACGCGGGGCATCAGCCTGGCGCCGTCGTCCGTTATCACTGCCGACTCAATGGGCTTTATCACTTGGGCGTCATAGGTGAGCACGTAGGCCAGGGTGCTCCAGTACACGTAGTGGGCCTCGGGGTGAAGCTCGGGTCTTCCTATCTCCGCCTGGTTTTCCATCCAGTCGCCGGCTTCTACGGACACGTTCACCGCGAACACGTCGCCGGGGCTTAGCGAGCTTATCGGCCGCGCAGTGGGGTTCTCCCTCGAGCCGGGCTCGTGCATGCCGTCCTCCACTCCTATGGAGTAAGTCTCGACTATGAACATGGGAAGGTTATTGTCGTATCTGGTGTCCATTGTGAAGTCCGCGGGCGACCGGGTGGCATACAGGTTCAATGCTATAGTGGCCGGCCCGGTTACTCCTCCGATCCTCCACTGCGTGTCCACCTGTCCGCAGGCCGGCCAGATATCCCGTACCGCTATCTTTCTCTGCCTGGTTTTAAGGTCCCAGTTTTTAACCTCTCCGCCCAAGGGGGTCTCGCCGAGGTAGCCTCCTTCCACGTACTGGTAGCCCACGTGGTTGCCGCTTTCCATGCCGCGTCCAACCGAGCAGCTTGCCGGTCCGTGGTCGCAGTTTTTAAAAACAATGCCCGGCGCTTCCGACTCTGACGCGAGTATGTAGACGTTTTCCAGTTGTACGGAGGGATCGGGGTTATGTACTGTAACATCCGCAACCATGTCTCCTCCATCTTCCCGCACGTTCTCCACTTCAATGCGGGGCAGAAGAGGATCGGCAGGGACCTCGATGTCCATCCGGCCGGGTGCGACTTCCATCATGTAAGTATGAAGAGCCTCGCCCCGGGCAGTTAAGGTAACTGTATTGCTGGGATCGGACTCGCCCGCCTGGTTGGCTGCTTTTACCCGGTACTCGCCCGTCTCTCCGCGCGCGATATTGCCCATCATCACCTTGGCGGTATTTCTCGGGACCTCCTTTACCGCTATGAAGCGCTTGGCTGTGGGATCGTACTTTTCTACTATAAACCTGTCCTCGTTGTCGGAGGCGTCGACCCATTCCAGGACCACTGCGTTGGGACCGGCAACCGAGCCTTCCAGGTCGGTTGGAGCTGCCGGCTTTTCGTCGTCAGCCTCCACCATGGCGGATGCCACGTTGCTGGCCCCTGACTCGCCGGCATCGTTTCCGGCAAACACCCGGTAGGAGTACTCCACGCCGGTGTCCACGTTTACGTCCCGGTAGGCGTTCAACTCGGGGTTCAAGGACCCCAGGTTGGTCCAGCCGGTGTCCGACTGGGCGCGTTCCATCCTGAAGTACTCGGCGTTTTGGGAAGCGGGACTCCAATTAAGAAGTATCTCGCCTGCAGGGTCTGCTGACGCGGTAAGGTTTGCGGGGGCTGTCGGCGCTTGCTGTGCCTGGCTTATGGACACCTTTACCGGTCCGGCGAAAGGAGAGGCTCCTTCCCCGGATATGGCGCGCACCCGATATGAGTAATTGCCGGGTTCCAAGGGACCATCGGTTATGTCTTCCTTTTGTGCTGCTACCCTTCGAATGGCGGAGAACGTGCCCTCCCCTACTGCTCTGTCTACCTGGAAGGACACTTCGTTATCCGAGACGTCCCGCCAGGAGACCTCTACGAAATTGCTTCTCACCACCCGGGCTGATAGTGCGCCCGGCGTTTGGGGACGGTTCTCCCCTTCTCCTTGTTCCACCAGGACCTTTAACCTTTCCTTTCTTTTCTTATCCGCTCCCGGCGGTACCGGAGGTTTAACGGTTTCAGCGTCCTTTACTTTTCCCGGAGCCCGACCGACCGTATCGCCGGGCGCAGGTTCCCCGGTTTCCCCTGCCTGCGCCGCGGGCCCGGTGGTCCCTACTTGGGGACCGGAAACCCTCGGTTCCGGAGGCTGTTCTTCTCCGCACTTCTTGCAGCTTTCGCATCCCTGACAGCCGTTGCCGGTACAGCTTACAGCCATCACCGTGGCCAGGATGACAATCCCCGCTATCCTTACCGGATGTCCGACGAAAAACCTCAAGACAGAACGTCTCATCCCAAAACCCATCTGGTCCTCCTGTATTGTCCTAATGCTATATGTTTTCAAGCTCTATTTTGCAGCGGGATATATCATATCCCGTCTTAGCCGCGAATCCAAAAAATCCGCTCCTAGTGCTTTGTCACACGAAAAAGGAGGATAAGAAAAACTGTAAAAATCGCGGCTGAAGCCGCTCGCACTACTTTCTCTTATTCCATAAAAATCGCTTGACAAGACACTAGTGCACTGTCAAGCGTCTTTCGTCGCTTACAAGACGGCTTTTCTTCGTGCGAGCGACTTTTAGTCGCGATATCAGTCGCTCGCACACTATGCGTCATTTTAATCTTGACAAGACACTAGTCAAGCCCCAGCTTTCCGGGGTTGAGAATATTATGAGGGTCCAGCTTCCTTTTCAACCCTTTATATACCTCAAGGAGAGGACCGAGCTGAGATTTCATCCATCGGGATTTGTGAAACCCTACTCCGTGATGATGACTGATGGCTGCGCCCGAATCCAGGCACGCCTGCATGGCAGCCTCCCATGCGGAGTCGTAAACATCCTGGGGAGGAGGCTCTTCCGACCGGGAGACAAAGGTGAAGTACACGGCGGCGCCGGTGGAGTAAAGATGGGAAACGTGTGCGGTAACCAGTGCGTGCGGGCTGATGGCGTCCTTCACGCCGTGAAGGACTTCTCCCACCCGGGACCAGAGAGCGCAGACCTCGCAGGTGTCCAGGATGGCGCTCTCCTGCGACAGAACCTTGCTCTGGTAATAGCTCGTGGAGTAGCGATGCTCGAGCCATGCCCGGCCGGGACCTTCGCCCAAGTCCTTGCCTGTCTCGGCAAGAATCTCAAAGCCCGCCTTTGCCCTGGCCCGGGCATAAGGCTGATCAGGTCCTTCGAACCCCGCTATCAACAGGCAGCCCTGCCCTTTTACGCCGTACTTCTCGCGGTGGAGCCCGGTCTCGAACTCGTCGTAGAGCCGGGCCACGCAAGGGTCCAGGCCGCGGCGCATCACGAGCCGCATGGCTTCCAGCCCGTCCTCCATGCTCGGGAAAAGGTAGCCCCGATACTCTTCCCGGCAAGGAGCGGGGTGGATCGCCAGAAGAGCGCGGGTAATGACAGCCAGGGTCCCTTCGCTGCCGATCACGATCTGGTCCAGGTCGGGACCCGCCGCGCTGCGTGGAGACTCCCGGCTGTGAAACACGGTTCCGTCGGGAAACACACCGGAGAGGGACAGCACCATGTCCTCGATCTTGCCGTACTTGGAGGAAAGCTGGCCTGCACTGCGGGCGGACAGCCAACCTCCTACGGTCGAGCAGTACATGGAAGCCGGGAAATGGCCCAATGAGAACCCCTTGCGTTGCAGCTCCCGCTCCAGGAGCTCGCCTATAATGCCGGCATCAACCTCCACTGTATGGTTGGTCGTGTTGATACTTCGGACCTTGTTCATTCGCTTCAAGTCCATCACTATGCCGCGGCGCACCGGGATTGATCCCCCGCAGACACCGGAGCCTCCTCCCGCGGGTGTTACTGGCACTTCCTTCTTCCGGCAGTACTTCAGGATATCCGCGACCTCGGTCTCCGCGCGGGGCCATACCACTGCGTCAGGGGCATAGGGAGTTTTGCCTTCCCGCATCCACAGATAGGCGCGCGGCCACACGTCCCTGCTGTAGGCGATCCTGTCCAGGGACTTCTCCGAGACCTGCCCCTTGCCCAGGAGCTTGCCGAGGTCTCGGACCAGTTCGGGGTCAGCATCAGGCAACTGGTCGGCTTGTTTTGGATTCTCGTTCATGCTCTATATTAGTCCACCCCGGAGGCGATATTGTTTCATTGATTTGAACCTGCATTGCCCAGCCCCAGCTTGCCGGGGTTTATGACAGCCTGCGGGTCCGCGGCTTTTTTAAGGGCAGCCAGGAAAGGAGAAGCTCCTCCTTCCTCCGCCTCGAGCCACTTGCTCTTTAAGACCCCTACGCCGTGATGGTGGCTTATGCTCCCTCCCAGTTCCACGCAGGCGTCAAGCGCGGATTTCCATACCTGGTCATACCTTTGCAGCTTATGGTCCCGGCTTTTGCCGGTGGAAGCTACTGAAAAATAAATGGAGCATCCCTGGGGATAAGCATGGCTGAAATGAGCCATGACCAGGGCGTGCCTGCTGATGGCCTTGCGCATGCCGTGATACAGCAGGGGCAGGTTGTCCCATACGGTTGCCACCTCGATGGTGTCCACGAAAAAACCCATGTCGAACATGGCCTGCATGGTGTAGCTTACCTTGTAACGCTTTTGCCACCAGTGGGCGGCAGGGGCCTCCCCCAGGTCCTCGCCGCCGGTGCGGGCACAGGTGCCCTTGGCCTCGCTCTTCTCCAGCATGGTAAGCCGGGGGTCATCCCCTTCAAAGGTGAGGATGAGCTTGGACTTGTTAAGCTTTGACAGGAAAGGATTTATCGCTCCCGGCCGGAACAGACGCGGCAGCACCTTTCGCGGCCAGTATCCCCGGTCCTTGTGTTCATGGGCTTTCAGCCTCTTGTCCTCCTCCTGTTCCTCGTCGGGCATGATCTTGCTGGTCTTGGAGAAGAAGGTGTCTACGGGATCGTAAAGCCGGACGCACGCCGGCCGGAGCTCTGCCTGCATCATGCGACGAATGGCTTCCAGGCCGTCCTCCACAGTAGGGAAAGAAAATGCCTGGAAGCGCCGGGAGGACGGAACGGGCCGGATACGGCAGGTTGCCGAGGTTATAATGCCCAGAGTGCCTTCAGCTCCGCAGAAGGCGTGGTTCCAGCCCGGACCGGTGGCCGAGCGCGGCGCCGGGGGGGTCGTCACCACTTCGCCGTTGGCAAGCACTACCTGCAAGGAGATCAGCATGTCCTCGATCTTGCCGTACTTGGCGGAGAGCTGGCCCGCGGCCCGGGTGCTTATCCATCCGCCATAGGTCGAGCAGTAGATGGAGGAAGGAAAGTGGCCCATGGTATACCCGCGGCGGTTAAGCTCCCGCTCGAGTATCTCGCCCATGATACCCGACTCCGCGGTAACCGTAAGCGACTTCTCGTCCAGCTCGAGGATGCGGCGCATTCTTTTCAAGTCGATGATGATTGCCGGCTCGCCCAGGGTCACCGTTCCTCCGCAGACGCCGGAGCCGCCGCCCATGGGCACCAGGGGCAGGCCGGACTCGCGGGCGATGTTGACCGTTTGCCGGACCTCTTCCACGCTGCCCGGCCACACCACCACCTGCGGAGGCGAGGGAAGCTCAAGCGAGAACAAAAGCAAGGTGTTGCGGGGCCACAGATCGCGGCTGTAAATGTCCCGGTCAAGACCTCGGACGGAGACGTTATCGCTCCCCACCGCGGCCGCCAGCTTGCCTGTCAACTTGTTATCGGACATCACCATTAAAATAACAGCTTTGTCGGAAAATAAAAAACAAACAGAAGACTCATGGATCGCTTATCCCGCAGCCATACTTTCCTTAGACAGTAAAGAAAGAATTTGAAAGAGAAGAGGGCCTTTCCGGAAGGTTTCGGTTGGTCTTTTGATGCACGCGAAGGATCACTTCTTATTGGGTGCGGCTTTTTCCAACTCCATGAAGATTTTTCCGTTCCTGAAGATTCTTACCATGCCGGTGCTTTCGGAGATGGCTATTGCAGTGGCGTTGGTGACAGAGGTTATTCCTGCTGCTGCGGCGTGCCTTGCCCCGAGTCCCTGGGGGAGGTTCTCGTTTTCCAGGGAGGCGTTGAGGTGCCTTCCGGAGGACATGATAACTCCGTCGTCGCGGATGATGAAGGCCCCGTCAATGGAAGCGAACTCCTTGATGGTTTCGCGGAGGGTGGGGTCCAATATATTTCTCTCTTCCTCGGGATATCCGTGGAAGGGATTGAACACCATTTGCCTGCTGAGCTGCATTACCTTGTCGGTGTCGCCGAGCACGAAGATGGCTCCCACCGGCTTGCCTTCTCTACCCTGGTTGGCCAGCTCCGATGATATGGTGACCAACTCCTCGAAGATCTCGGTGCGCACCTGGGTGGAGATATTGGATACCTCCTGCGAACCCAGAAGCTCGAACTCCTTGCCGATATCAAGGACCAGCATGGCGTCCAGAATAGACATGCTCCGGCTGCCGGTCACGCATACGATCTTGTCCCCCTGGGAGATCATGTGGGCGGAAAGGCTACGCATGACCGCCATCTTGATCTTGCCGAGCCGGGTGAGCTGGAGGGTGGGCATAGGAAGCAAAGATTTATACTGCTTTTTTAAGTCCTCGTCAATGAGCTTGCCGGGAACGGCCAGAACAAAGTCCTTTCTCTTTAATATCTTCTCCGGAAGCTTGCACTGGCCGGGTTCCTCCAGGATAAGAAAGAAAAGGCGCGCCCCGATCCGGTCGGCTACCCGGGAGGCGGAATCCAGGATAATCCGGTTCTGAGACTCGACGGCCCGAGATTCCGCCACCCCGGGATCCAAATGACGGGTCTGTTTCTTGGCTGTGGGCTTTTCCGATTTGATCTTGCTGGAAGTTTTTCTAGCCTGTTCCGTCTCTCCCGTGCCTTTTTTCGAGTCGTCAGTGGTCAACATCATTCTCCTGCGATTTCAAGACAAAGCTCCCGCTGCTAATTGGGCCGCGTGCTGATTTATAGTTAATAAATAAATTTATGAACAGATAAAACAATTACTTAAAAAGCAATTGGTTATGATATGAGTATGAAACCATCTCAGAATTACTAAATAGTTCCCGTTGCGAAACGGAGGTTTTATTTACTTTTGCGGCGCTGTTTTGGAGTGCGGCAGCAAGCTGTCCGCTTTTTCCGCCGGGAAGCAAGCTTGTCGGAAATGCGCTCCACAAGATGCTCACAGTTTACGAGACGCCTTTTTGTAAGTTCCGGCTTGCCGGAACTTATGAAAGCGAAAGCAAGCTTTTGCACTCCAAAAACGGAGTTTTGCAACAAGCACTAAATAGATGATACCACGATTCATGGCAAAAAGCAACTAAAATTCTGATAATGTTTAGATTTTCCGGCAGATTATGCCAAAGCCTTGAGATGAACTCGCATTTATCGTCACGCAAAAACAACATAAAAAATGAACGACCGACCTGAAAAGTTCCTGGTTCGGTATGGACTCTCTTTAAAAATCATGGTATAGTTAAAACCAATAGCCAGATTTTGTGAAGGAGGGAGCACATGTATTGCAGGATAACTTTTAGGACATTGACGGGTCTTATTCTGGTCTTTTGTTTTCTCTCCATCGGTTGCTCAGAGGACAGCTCGGAAAACCCCGAGCTTTATTGCAACTCGGAGACCAACCGCATCGACCTCGTCGAGGTCAATCCGGGAACCATCACTATTGACGGCGACCCCTCCGACTGGGCTGCCGCGGGCATTGCGTCGCTTAACAGCCAGATCGAGTGCCTGGCAAACCCGGTGCCCGGCTACAGCCCGGGAGTGGGAGAGCTGTATATGACCTACTGCGAGGAAGGCTCTTTCAACGACGAGAAGTACATCCTCTACATGTTCAAGTACTACGACGGCCAGACTCCCCTGGACGCAGTATCTCACGGCCTGTTCTTCTCTCCCCAAGGGCACTACTGGGAAAGTCCCAGTGGTGACGACATAGAGTTCGAGATCACATCCTCGATAGTGGGCATCTTTAACACCTATGACACGGGCACTCCCATACCCCACAACCTTGCTCCCGCCCAGATAGCGGTGAACGATGCCACCGGCGTAATCGAGGTCAAGGCCAGCATAAAAGAGCTGGGAATAGGCTCATACCCTTACGACCCGGTGCCGGTAGTCCATTATTACAATACCTCCTGAGCCTCTTGCAAAAGTCGCAATCATGGCGAATTTTTTTAAAACAAACCGCTCC
>CAYQTK010000103.1:0-13393 GCA_964420375.1 uncultured bacterium | reverse complement strand
AAGCCGCTCGCACGATTAATTTCTATTCCCCAAAAGCTTTTGACAAGACACTAGCACTGTCAAGCGTCTTTCGTCGCTTACAATACGGATTTTCTTCGTGCGAGCGACTTTTAGTCGCGATATCAGTCGCCCGCACACTATGCGTCATTTTAATCTTGACAAGACACTACCAACCGAACCCTTACCCCCCATCCGGAGCAATGTTCGTTGTAAAGGATTGATCCCGCCTTACTATGCCGGAGAGACGGCATGGTTTGGGAACATTCAGCCCGTGGCTTCGCCACCCACGCAGTTTTGAGGACAAAATCGCGTGGGCTACCCGCTTTCCAGGAAGAACTCTACTATGTAGTCGGTGGCGCTTATATCGTGACAGGTTTTTCCCACTATCCTTTCGGGCAGGAGCTCGATTCCTCCCGGCCAGGTGTGTCCTCCGCCGATCACGCTGAGCAGGACCACCCGCGCCCCCTCATTGCAGCCGGCGAAGGCGCGGCGATTTATACGGAGACCGTCTGCCGGTACCCGGTCTTCCAACAGGCATTCTTCCGGTTTTTGGTTGCAGCCGTTCAAAGCGGCGAACTTCTTTACGCTGTTCTCGGTTGATACTGTTTTGCCCCTTTGGCGGCGGCCTGCCTTTACGGCCCCGCCTTCGTAAGGGACCAGGGGGTCTTCGGTGCCGTTTATAAGCAGCAGGGACACCGGCGCGGCAAGCTCATACTCGGCAAAGGAAGCCGCTGGGATGGTCGCGGTCACCGGCGCGGCCGCGGTAACGGTTCCGGACAGCTCGCGCGCCAGACGGAAGGACATGAACCCCCCGTTGGACATGCCGGTGACGCCAATCCTGGAGCCGTCCACGTTCCACTTGTTGCTGACCTTCTCGATCATCTTTTTGAAGAATCCCACGTCGTCGACCTCGAGCTTATCCGCTTTTATTATGTCCGCCTGCCGGCCGTCGTTCCAGGACTTGTCCACACCCTGCGGATAGACCACTATAAAGCCGTGGCGGTCTGCCAGCCTGTTGAACCTGCGGTTGGTCGCCACGATCTCCATGTTGCGTGCCGTGCCTCCGCCGCCGTGGATCACGAAGAACAGGGGCGCCGGCTTTTCCCGGTCCAGGCCGGGAGGCGCATACACGTAATACTCCCGCTCGCGGTCGTCGTGCTCCAGTGTATGCTTTTGCGCCCTACCGGTCTTCGGCGAAAGCGGCCAGCGGTCTTTGGCGGAAGGGTAGGTCTCGCGCATCTGTTTGACGGTCCGCTTGCGGAGCCTTTCCTGCCGGCGCTCTTTAAAGGACTTCCTCTCCGGGCTGCTGCCGCACAGGGGGGCCATAAGCATGGCCATGCAGACAATGAGGGGAACAAATCGTGAATTCATGGTATCCTCCGTAAGGTCACACTTTGCTTATGTTAATAAAAAGCCGCGGCTCGGCAAAATTTTATGACAAAGCGCATCGCTTTTATGCTTGCATCAATTTTGTGAATCATTAGAGTTTATGTTATAAAATAGAACCTCGTGATCAGGGACCGGGCAGAAGATTTTTTCACTTTTCATCTGCGGGGATTTCCGGCTGCCTCAGGTAGGAAGCACCGCCTTTTTTTACTATTGCGTCCCGGAAGTTTTCCCCATTTTAAGTAAACTGTTGTCTTACCAGATTGTTGAGGAGGGCTTTTTTTACATGCTTGAGATCAGGTTTCACGGCAGAGGAGGCCAGGGCGCGGTAACCACCGCAGAGCTCGTGGCCCAGGCCGCGGTCGAGGAAGGCCGTTTCAGCCAGGCCTTTCCCAGCTTCGGTCCGGAGCGGAGGGGGGCCCCGGTAATGGCGTTTTGCCGGGTTGACGAAGATCGCATCCGTATCCGCGCCCAGATCAAGGACCCGGACGTTTCGGTTGTTCTCGACCCCCAGCTCATGGAGGTTGCCGATCCCACCGCGGGTTTGAAGGAAGGGGGCATTCTTATCATCAACTCCACGGAGGATGCAGACAGTCTTCGCAAGAAGTACAGCCTGGATTGCCGGGTGGCGGTAGTAGACGCTTACAAGATCGCCTGGGAGGTTTTGAAGCGTCCCATCACCAACACTTCGATGATGGGTGCGCTGGTCAAAGCCACTGGTGTGGTTGATATAAACAGCCTGGAGGTGCCCCTTAACAACCGTTTCGGCAAGATCGCCCGGATGAACTGGGACGCTGTTCAGCGGGCCTACTCGGAGACTGTTTCGGAAGACTGAGAAGGGAGGAGTGACCATGGCGAAGCCAATGGACCGGATTGGCTGGAAAGAGCTTTTAACGGGCTGCGTGATTGACGAGCCCGGCAACGCGAGCGAGTACTTGACGGGCTCGTGGCGCGCGATGCGGCCGATAGTGGATCACGAGACTTGCACCAAGTGCGCCCAGTGCTGGATGCATTGCCCGGACGCGGCCATTTACCAGTTGGAAGACGAGACATACGAGGCTGACCTTGATTACTGCAAGGGGTGCGGCATCTGCGCGGAGGTCTGCCCGGTAAACTGTATCGAGATGGTGGAGGGATGACATGCGTGAAGGCAGGCATGGAATAGAGATATCAATAGCGGTTGCCGAGGCGGTGGGCCAATGCGACGTTGACTGCATCGCGGCCTATCCTATCACCCCCCAGACCCACATCGTGGAGCACCTCTCCGAGCTGGTGGCCGACGGAGAGCTTGAGGCCGAGTTTATACCGGTGGAGAGCGAGCACTCGGCCATGAGCGTCTGCTGCGGCACCTCGGCGGCGGGCGCCCGCAGCTTTACCTCGACCGCCTCCCAGGGGCTGGCACTGATGAGCGAGATGGTCTTTGTGGCCGCCTCCCTGCGGCTGCCCATTGTGATGTGCCTGGTCAACCGGTCCCTGTCAAGCCCGCTGTCCATATGGAACGACCACTCGGACGTCATGATGATAAGGGACTGCGGATGCGTGCAGGTCTTTATCGAGAACGGCCAGGAGGCATACGACCACATGTTCTGGGCCTTCCGGGTGGGCGAAGACAGGAACGTGTCCCTGCCCGTGATAGTGAACATGGACGGCTTCATACTCTCCCACGTTATCGAGACCATCGAGTACGTGGACAAGGACATCGCCAGGAGTTACCTGCCCGTGTTCGACCCGGTGAACCGGCTGCATCCGGACAAGCCGGTGACAATGGGGGCCTTTGCCATGCCCGAACTTTTCACCGAGACCAAGATGGCACAGGACGTGGCGCTGTGGGAGTCCAAGCCCGCCATCATGAAGGCGTGGGAGGAGTGGAAGGACCTGACCGGCCGCGAGTACCGGCCCGTGGAGACATACAAGTCGGAAGGCAAGAAGACCCTGCTTATAACCATGGGCAGCATCGGCGAGACCGCGAGCGTTGCCGTGGACCGCATGGAGGACGAAGGCGAAGACGTCGGCCTTGTCAAGATACGGCTGTGGAGGCCCTTCCCCGTAGAAGAGTTCAAGGAAGCGGTAAAGGGCGCTGATACGCTGGTGGTGATAGACCGTGCGCTGAGCTACGGCTACGGGGGACCCCTGGCTTCCGAGATCAGGAGCCTGCTCTACTCCATGTCCAAGCGGCCCAAGGTGGTGGACTTCATTGTCGGCCTGGCCGGCAGGGACGTGCAGCCCGAGGCTTTCAAGGACATGGTCAAAAAAGCGGAGAAGAAAATCAACAGCCACAAACAGGACGAATACGAGCTTTACGGGGTGAGAGAATGAGTGAAAACGAGAAGGCGAAAAAGGTCACTCCCAAGAACATGCCCAGGGAGGAGTACATTGTTTCCGGCCACCGGGCCTGTCAGGGGTGCGCCGAGGTCCTGGCGGTGCGGATAATTCTTAAGGCCACCGGACCGGATACCATCATGTCCATGGCCACCGGCTGCATGGAGATCATCAGCTCTCCGCTTCCCACGACCTCGTGGAAGATACCATGGATACATACCGCCTTTGAGAACGCCGCTGCCGTGGCCTCGGGAGTCGAGGCCGGGCTCAAGATACTCATGAAAAAAGGAAGGCTGCCGGAGAAAAAGATAAACGTCCTGGGCATGGCAGGCGACGGCGGCACCGCGGACATCGGGCTCCAGGCCCTTTCCGGCGCCCTCGAGCGGGGCCACGACATGGTCTTTTTCTGTTTGGACAACGAGGCCTATATGAATACGGGAATCCAGCGGTCCAGTTCCACTCCCTACGGTGCGTCAACCACGACCTCGCCCGCGGGAAGCGAGAGCATCGGTCAGAAGACCCGCAAAAAGCCCATGCCGGAGATAGCCGCTGCCCACCACATCCCCTACGTGGCCACGGCAAGCTGCTCCAATCCCCTCGACCTTTACAAGAAAGCCCGGCGGGCGGTGGAGACGCCCGGGCCGGCCTACGTGCACGTGCTTTCCGTTTGTCCCACCGGGTGGAGGATAGCTTCGGAAAAGGCCATCGAGTATGGTAAACTGGCCACCCAGACCGGGGTCTTCCCGCTTTACGAAGTCATTGACGGGGAGTATCATATGTCGGTAAAAACCAGGAAGCTAAAACCATTGACCGAGTACTTCAAGGGACAGGGAAGGTTCCGTCACTTGACCGAGGAGCAGGTAAAGGAAATCCAGGAGCAGGTGGAAAAGGACTACAACCTGCTGGTCCAAAGATGCGTCAACATGGAGGACTGATCTTATTCGCAGGATTTGACTTGACCAGCTTGATATCGCCCGGTTAGTTTGATATTGTAGCTTACAGGCTTTTGCCGGATTATTACGAATAAGGAGAACAAGGATGCCAGGCCCTGGTATGGTTATGTATGAAGACGAGTTTCACAAGATTACCCAGATACTGGAGAAACTTGTCAAGGATGCCAATGCTAAAGTCGTCTTCCTGGTTGATAAGAACGGCCAGTTGATCGCCGAGGAGGGGGAGACGCAGGAGCTGGATTCAACCTCGCTGGCCTCCCTCACCGCCGGAAACATAGCGGCTACCGGCGGGCTGGCCAAGCTCCTCGGAGAAAAAGAGTTCTCCATCCTGTTCCACGAAGGGGAACGGGACAACCTTCACATCTCCATAGTGGGCATGAGGGTTATCCTGGTGGTTATCTTCGACAACCGCTCCAGCCTGGGACTGGTAAGACTAAGGGTCAAGAAAGCCAGCGAAGAGCTCGCAGCCATCTTTGACGAACTGATGAAAAAGGCCGAGGCTGAAAGCGCGGGTTCGGCATCCCCCTTCGCCGAGATTACCGATGACGACATCGACAATCTCTTTAGCGAGTAAGCTCTAAAAAGGTGAAGGAGTCTAGTCAAAGATGTCTTTTATAAATTACAACTCCCGCGAAATCAACTGTAAGTTGGTCTATTACGGGCCGGGTCTGTGCGGAAAGACGACCAACCTCCAGTACATCTACGATAAAACCAAGCAGGACGCCAAGGGCAAGATGATATCACTGGCAACCGAGACCGAAAGGACCCTGTTCTTCGATTTCCTGCCACTGTCCCTCGGAGAGATAAGGGGGTTCAAAACCAGGTTCCATCTTTATACCGTGCCCGGACAGGTCTTTTACGATGCCTCCCGAAAGCTCATCCTCAAGGGAGTGGACGGGGTCGTGTTCGTAGCCGACTCCCAGGTGGAAAGAATGGAAGCAAACATCGAGAGCCTGGAAAACCTCCAGACAAACCTAACCGAGCACGGGTACAACCTCGACGAGCTGCCCTACGTCGTTCAATACAATAAAAGAGACCTCCCTAACGCCGCGCCCATTGAAGAGCTGAAAGAAACCTGCAACCCCACCAAAGTCCCCGACTTCGAGGCCGTAGCAGTGACCGGCGAAGGCGTGTTCGACACCCTCAAGGCCCTGGCCAAGCTGGTCATCCAGGAGCTCAGAAAAGGCAAGTAAAAAAACCGCAAAGCAATTCCGGCCCTCCCAAGGGAGGGCCTTTTTTGTGACCAAAGGCAGAGGAGGGGGAGAGAAAAACGCCGGCTGACAGGTACCGGCCTCGCCGCCGCTTTGACCCGCAGCAGAAGTTGCATTTCTCGAAATCATGCACACTTTATATCTGAGGCGGGCAGGCGCAACTGAAAGACCATTTTCATGGGTCTCTCCACAGCCATTTGCCTGCGCGGAGCCGCAGTAATACCTGTTTCACTAAAGGAGGTAACATGAAGCCGTTCAGACAGGAGCTTAAAGACACAAGCGGAAGGGTCTCGCCCGCCGCGGTGTTGGTGGTTGTGGTGCTCATCGGCCTTTCCGTGGTAGTGGGAATCTGGTACGGAGAAAACCGCGAGCTGAAACAGGAAAGGGAACAGCCGGCTTTTCCGAAGCCCGACGTCAAAAAGCCCCTGACTCCTGCTGAGGAACGGAACATGGTTTTGGAGGACCGACTGGTTGAGGTCTCACAAGAAGCTATGCCCGCGGTGGTGAACGTGTTTTCCGAAAAGGTGGTTGACTCGCCCATGATGCCTTTCTTTGACGACCCCTTTTTCCGCTTCTTCCACGGACCGGAGTTCAACAAAAAGCGCAAACAAAGGAGCCTGGGCTCGGGAGTCATCGTCAGCAAGGACGGCTATATCCTCACCAATGCGCACGTAATAAAGGACGCCCAATCGGTGCGGGTCATGCTCTCCGACAAGCGGGAGTTCAAGGCCGAAATCGTGGGCACGGACATAAAGACCGACATCGGGGTGTTGAAGATAGACTCGGACGACCTGCCAGTCCTCCAGATGGGCGACTCCGACGATGTAAGGGTGGGACAGGTGGTCCTGGCAATCGGAAACCCCTTCGGGCTGTCCAGTACCGTGACCATGGGCATAGTGTCGGCCCGCGGACGCTCGCGAGTGGGAATAGCCGACTATGAGAACTTCATCCAGACCGACGCCGCCATAAACCCTGGCAACTCGGGCGGGGCCCTCATCAACCTCAGCGGCGAGCTGGTGGGCATCAACACCGCCATCTTCAGCCGTTCCGGAGGGTACATGGGTGTGGGGTTCGCCGTGCCGGTGAACCTGGCCCGCCACGTCTTGAACAGCCTTGTCGAGCACGGAGAGGTCCGCCGCGGCTTTCTGGGAGTCAGCATCCAGGAACTCACTCCCGACCTTGCCGGGCAGTTCGGGTTGGACAGCGGCGACGGCGCGCTTGTCTCCGAGGTCATAGACGGCACTCCCGCGGACGAGGCCGGGCTCAAGCCGGGCGACGTTATCATTGCGGTGGAAGGAGAACGGGTTAAGGACAGCAACCATCTGCGCAACATGATCGCCGAGTACCCGCCCGACAGCGAGGTCAAAGTTGCCATTGTAAGGGATAAGAAAAAAAAGGAGCTCGAGGTAGAGCTCATGAGCCGCAAGGAGTATGAAGAGAGGGGAGAGAAAAGCTTGGGACAGAGGCATCCGGAAGAGCCGTCCTCCGACTTTTTGATGGGGATGAAGCTCTCCGAGCTAACGCCACGCCTGGCGCGGAAGCTGGGAGTAGACCCCGATGTCGAGGGGGTGGCAATACTCAATATAAAACCGGGAAGCAGGGCCGACATGGCAGGACTTCGGCCCGGTGACGTGATCGTAAGGATAAACCACAAAAGCATCGAATCACTACAAGACGCAAAACAGGCTATGGAAAGAAACGAGGACCGGCCCATGCTCATGCGGGTAATAAGGCAGGATACAAGCCTCTTCCTGGTACTGCCTCCATAAGCCGCCTGTTGAACCAATTCGGCCCCCTTCTCCCGCCTGGAAAAGGGGGCCTTTTATCGAGTATCTTGAAAGAGGGACAATTGGAAGAATGAAGAACGGAAAACATGAATCATCTGTCGGGCTCGCTGCAGACGAGGTCGTGGACGACCTTTTACACGGCGAGCTCAAGCTGATCCAGCGCCGCAGGGGATACCGTTACTCGGTGGACGCACTGCTCTTGGCTTCTTTCGCCATGCCCCTGGCGAAAGGCAGCAGAGTGCTGGACATGGGAGCGGGCACTGGCGTCATCGCCCTCATTCTGGCCTGCCGGTCGGGTGCCGCCCGGGTGGCAGCAATCGAACTCCAGCCCGGGCTTGCTGCGCTGGCCCGCAAAAACGCGGCGCTCAATAAAACCGACCCTCCCGTCGAGGTCTTTGCGGAAGACGCCATGCGGCAGAGCGAGGTTTTCTCTCCCGGAGAGTTCGACCTGGTGGTTTCCAATCCCCCCTTTCGCACTTCGTCCTCCGGGAGGACCAGCCCGGTCCCGGAAAAGGCGCTCGCCCGGCACGAGATCATGATGAGCCTGAAACCGTGGCTTCTGCAGGCCGGCCATGTTACTGCTCCTGAAGGAAGCATCTGCCTCGTCTATCCCGCAGACCAGGAGAAAAGGCTTATTGAGACAGCCCGAGACGTGGAGTTCTATCCCTCCCGGAAACAATACGCCGTCCATCGGCCCGGAGAGAAGAGAAAGCTTTTGCTTGTCGAGCTTAAACCGGAAAAAACCGAAACCCGGACCGAGCCGGAGATACCAATAGAAACGGACGCCGGCCGGTTCAGCCTGGACGGCTACAAATAAACAGTTCTTTATCCGCGCCTTTGAATGCGCTACACTTCTTTTTATGAAGGAGTTTCCGGGAAGCGAAGAGCTGTACGACGTGTACGATGAAGACGGCCGCCGGCAAGGACGCGCCACCCGCAAAGAGGTCCACTCCGATCCAAGCTTGATCCACCGCGCCGTTCACGTTTTGATATTCCGAAAAGAGGGCCGCCTGCTTTTACAGAAAAGGGTCGCGACTAAGGACATCGAGCCCGGCAAGTGGGACACATCTGTGGGGGGACACGTGGACGCGGGCGAGGATTACCTGAGCGCGGCACGCAGGGAGGCCGAAGAAGAGCTGGGACTCTCGGGACTCGAGTTGCGGCATATATATGACCTCAAGTACAGGACCGATCAGGAGAGCGAGGACATAAGGACTTATCTTACAGTCTATGAAGGGGAGGTCTTCCCCCACAAATTCGAGATCGAGGATGTCCAGGATTGGGGGCCCGGTGAGATAGACCGGGCGGTTGGCAAAAACATACTCACGCATAACTTTGAACACGAATGGAGCGCCTACAAAAGGTGGCTTGAGGAAGATGGCGGGCAAGACTGAAAAAGAGGAAAATGCGGGTAAGATCAAGCGATGGTTGTTTCGAGTCCTGACCGCCCTGGCCGTACTCGTCATCTGCATGGAGCTTGCTCTCCAGGTCGCCCACATAGTGGCCCGGAGCAAATCCTTGCGAGATGAAGCCGTCCGCCCCGATGTTCCCGTCATCCTCTGCCTGGGCGACAGCCATACCTATGGCGCCGGGGTTTCCAGGGACGAAGCCTATCCCGCCCGCCTCGAGAAGAAGCTGGCGGAAAGGGGCTTCCGCGCCGAGGTTGTCAACCTGGGCGCTCCCGGGACCAACACCAGCGAGATAAGGAGGAAGCTGCCGGAATGGATGGAAACCTATGAGCCGGTCGGTGTTATTGTGCTCGCCTCTGTAAACAACAGTTGGAACCACAGGTTCGCGCAATGGTCTGACGCCCGCGACGGAATGGAGGTCTCCGTGCTCAAGCGTTTCTATGAGGAAGCCTGGAACCGGATCAGGATTCTCCGGGGAGTTAACGTCCTTTTTCACCGGTTGAAATGGAGCAAAGCTCCGGAAGAGTACGCTCGAGACCGGACCGGCAGAGAAGTTATCCATCACAAAAGACAAGACGAGCCCGAACCGGGCGAGAACATCGACCGTGCCCGCCGCGACCTGGAGGCCATCATCCGTATGGTCAGGGAACACCATGCCGTGCCCGTGCTCATGACCTATGTGACCGACCCGGAGTTTACCTTTACCGGCTGTAATCCGCTTATGCGCAAGCTGGCCCGGGAAAACAAAGCGCCGCTTGCGGACAACGACAAGGCCCTGCAAAAGCATATTACCAAGCCGGACGGAAGCCCGGACCAAAAGGCGAGAGAAAAACTCTTCTTCCCGGATATGCATCCCCGGCCGCAAGGATACGACCTTATAGCCCGGAACGTATATGATACCATGAAGAAAAATAACATTCTGCAGCTTTTGTCCAAGCAAGACAAGGATTAATTAGGCTTCAAGGTTAAACGAAAGAGGACACCCTTCTTGATATGGAGCGAGACAAGGAAAAAATTTTCGCTTCTGTGGTGGTACCCGTCCATAACGAGGAGAAGTGGATAGGGGAAGCCATCGATAGCGCGCTGGCCCAGGATCGGGATGACCTGGAGATCGTGGTGGTTGACGACGGTTCCACCGACCGGACGCCACAGATACTGGCCGCCTACTCCTGCCCCGTCCGCGTCATCACCCAGCAAAAGCAGGGCGTGTCCGTGGCCCGCAGCCGCGCCATCGCGGAGGCCCGAGGCAAATGGATAGTTTTCCTGGACGCGGATGACAGATGGTTGCCCGGCCATATCAACGCCCTTGAGCAGGCTGCTGCACAAGACCCTGAAGCCGGACTCGTCTGCACCGATGCAGCGGTCATAGACAGCGAGGGGAACCGCATCAAAAAGAAACCCTCTCCCGACAGTGGCAAAGACACCTTCTTTTCCGTTCTCACCGCCAATCGCATAACCACCAGCGCGGCAGCGGTGAGACGCGACGTTATCCAGGAAGTGGGAGCATTCGTGCCCGGCCTGAAAAGAGCGCAGGACTGGGACCTGTGGCTCCGCGTTGCCGAGCGCTTTCCCGTGGTCCACTTGCCCGTGGTCACCGCGGAGTTCAGGCAGCAGGAGAAAGAACGGGTCCGGAGCATGGGGGTCTCGATTCGCGACGACAATCTCTTCGTGATCTCCCGCGCGCTCGAACTTCGAGAGGTTCCCGAAAGTGTCCGCAAAAAGGCCATTGCCAACTGCTACCTGGAAAGCGCAGTGCGGCTCCTTGCCGGACTGGAAACCGGGGCAGCGCGCAAAGAAATTCTCACTGCTTTGAGCTACCGGTTTTACCTGCCCGCGGCATGGGCGATGCTGCCTGCTTCCCTGGCCGGGCCAAGGCTTATGAAGCAGGCCCTTTCCTGGAAACGGAAATGGGAAACCAGGTCATGAAATCTCCACAGGACAGGAATAAGCCTTTAAAGGTATGCCACCTCATAACCGACTCCGGAGTTGGAGGAGCAGAGAAGATACTCTACGAACTGGTGACCAGGCTGGACCCCGAACGGTTCAGATGCCGCGTCATCGTCATGAAAAAACCGGGAGCAGTTGCAAAGGAACTCGGTAAGACCGGAGTGACCGTGACCTCGCTAAAGCTGCCGCAAAACATAGGCCCGGCCTATGTACTGCGCCTTCTGCCGGCCGTGGCCGGACTTATCAGCGAGCTTCGTCGAGACCGGCCGGACGTGCTCCACTGCTGGCTTTTCCAGGCCAACATAGCCGGAAGAATCGCCGCACGCCTCGCCCGCGTGCCAATAAACATCTCCAGCCTCCGGGTGCTGGAAGCCGAACGCATGATACAATATCCTCTTGACCGGGTGACCGCTTTGCTGGTGACGCGCTACGTCGCGGTTGCCGAGGCAGTGGCGGACCATTATCGTAACAAGCTCGACTTGCCGGGGGAGAGGATCGAGGTCATCGTGAACGGAGTAGATATACAAAGCTACGAAGGCGCATCCGGCGATCGTCTGCGAGAGGAGTTGGGACTGCCCGAAGACGCGTGGATCATCGGCACCGCGGGAAGGCTCCACAAGCAGAAAGGGGTGGACCTGCTTATCCAAACCATGCAAAAGGTCAGGGAGTCATGTCCGGCTGCAGTGCTGCTCATCGCCGGCGAGGGACCGGAAAGAGAGACTTTGCAACAGCAGGCCCGGGCTCTTCCGGAAAGAGCCGTCCGCTTTCTCGGGGAGTGGAAAAGGATGGACGAGTTCTTTTCGCTGCTCCATGTTTTTGTGCTGGCTTCGCGTTGGGAAGGGATGCCCAACGCATTGTTGGAGGCCATGGCTGCCAAGGTGCCGGTGGTGGCCTCCCGGACCGGCGGCGTGCCCGAGGTCATAGGATGTGAGCACGAAGAGGACAAAGAACCCGGCATAATGGTGGAGCCCGGCAGTCCTGTTGCTTATGCAGAGGCCCTGCTTTCCCTGTGGCGGGACCCGCAGCGCAGAGAAGCCATGAGACAAAATGCCGGAGAAAGGGCCGCGCTTTTCAGCCTTGACCGGATGGCCGAACGCTACGGCCGGCTTTACGAGGAGCTTTCGCTTGCGCCGCGGCGAGAATAAACGTGGACCGCGGGCGCGGTTTACAAGGAGGCGGATGATGGGAAAGAAGCTTAAAGAAGCCGTGCGTATCGCGGTTGTTTTGCTGGCCGCCGGTGTTGTTTTCGGCCAGGCCGCTACGGAGGAGGGGGCGGACTCGGCGACTTCCGAAGAAGCGGAGTTGGCTCTTCCTGCTGCAGAGGATGACACGGATGAGAACGGCGCTGATTTGATATCCTCGGACAAGGTTACGCCCGCGGTGTTGAGGCCGGTTTTTGCAAAAGACCAGTGGGAGGTCCGGGAGGTCAAAGGCGGCCTGAAGATGAAAGCCCCCAAGTCGCAACGGGTGATCGGCTTGGAGTGGAAGCCGGAGAAGGAGCTGATAAGCTTTGTCATGTGGTACGAGTTCGATGACCTGGTCTTCAAGAGGCAGAAGCTCGATCTTGCAAACCGCATAAACTCCGAGGTCATGCTCACCCGGGCGTCCGTGGATGAAGACGGCGACCTTCGGTTCGACTACTGGATTCCCTACTCCGAGGGGATACGCAAACCGCAGCTTTTAAGTGCGCTCCGCTTATTCGAGCGCTCTACCGAAGCCGCGCTCCGTATCAAGGACAAGCGCGACCTGGTTAAGTAGGTGTTGCAGAGGATGACAATCGCTTAAATAAATGCTTATTGCGAAACTCCCTTTTAGGAGTGCGCCTGCCTGTGCCGGACACGGCAGACAGGCACGCAGACAGGAAAGCTTGCTTTCGCTTTCATAAGTTCCGGCTTGCCGGAACTTACAAAAAGGCGCCTCGTAAACTGTGAGCCTCTTGTGGAGCGCATTTCCGGGAAGTTTGCTTCCCGGCGGAAAAAGCGGACAGCTTGCTGCCGCACTCCAAAACAGCGCCGCAAAAGTAAATTAAGCCTCCGTTTCGCAACGGGAACTAAATAAATGCTTATAATTCTATCCTGTGCGAGGAGTTCAGTCGCGATCATTGATTGCAAACAAAAGCGATGTCACAAGCATGGACCTAAGCACGAATAAGACATGAGTTAGTCGCGGCTAAAGCCGCTCGCACTTGAGCCGCTCGCACAGGTTACGATATATTTCCCGGTTTCATGACCGGACGTTAAGCGAGGATACATATATCCGCAAACGCGGGGATTTGATCGGATTTTTTCGAGGTAATCAAATAATGACTCAGGCCAGCATCTTGTCGAGGAACTCGAGGATTTCCAGGACGCCTTCGGTCTCGCCTTTTTCAGCCACCAGGA
>CAYQTK010000102.1:0-13402 GCA_964420375.1 uncultured bacterium | reverse complement strand
CGCGAGCTGGGTTTAGAACGTCGTGAGACAGTTCGGTCCCTATCTGCCGTGGGCGCAGGACATCTGAGAGGATCTGCCTATAGTACGAGAGGACCTGGGTGGACGAACCGCTGGTGTTCCTGTTGTTTCGCCAGAAGCATTGCAGGGTAGCTACGTTCGGAAAGGATAACCGCTGAAAGCATCTAAGCGGGAAGCCAACCTCAAGATAAGATGTCCCTTGCCGGGTAATACCGGCACGGAAGGGCCCTTGTAGACGACAAGGTTGATAGGCCGGAGGTGGAAGTGTGGCAACACATGGAGCTGACCGGTACTAATAGCCCGTGAGACTTGATCTATTTGGAATCGATCCGCTCACTAGAGCGGCCGAGTAAAATCCTTGGCGAAATAAAAACACCGGATTGTAAATATATACACCGATCGTGATTATAATGATCGCAAGTTTCCGGTGGCGATAGCGGAGGGGAAACACCCGTTTCCATCCCGAACACGGAAGTTAAGCCCTCCCGCGCCGATGGTACTGCCGGGCTGTCCCGGTGGGAGAGTAGGTCGCCGCCGGAATTTTTTTGCCTGAACCCCACTCCGATATGTTGACTGTATTGACTCGTCACATAAAACCCGTCCCCCCTCCAAAGAAAAAATCCCCCCAAAGTTGTTAACTTGAGAGTATCGTTTTTAAGCCTATCAAGTCGACTTTTTCTTCCCAACCTCCATTGTGGTTTTTGAGCGCTCGATCTCGAGGCGGGCCTATTTCATTTTTTTTCTTTTTATTGCTTGACACCCGCCCTCTGTTAGGATATCCTAACTTATGGGGAGAGAAAATATCAACCCATATTAAATACGGAGGTGAAAAAAATGCCTGGATTCGACAGAACAGGACCACGGGGTGAAGGTCCCCGCACCGGCTGGGGACAAGGAAAGTGTGGAAAAGCGTCCCGGCAAACTGCCGATTATGAGAGGGGATATGAAGAGCCCGTCACAGGTTCCGGTTATCCCCTGGGGGGACCCGGCGGCGGCCGGGGTTTAGGGCCCGGCAGGGGCCGCGGCGGAGGTCGCGGCAGGGGCCGCGGACGCGGTGGCGGCTTTGGCAGAGGATGGTAAAGTTTTATAAAGGAGGTGAAGGATAATGCCTGGATTTGATGGTACAGGACCGTGGGGAGAGGGACCAATGACCGGTCGGGCTCTTGGAGTGTGCGCCGGCGGGTCGTATCCTGCGGGTTACGGTCGCGGTTTCGGCTTCGGCAGAGGCCGAGGTTTTGGTCGCGGCTTTGGAAGAGGCTTCGGTCGCGGCAGAGGCCCGGGTTGGGGCCGCGGCTGGGGTTTCCGCGGCGGTTTCGGACCGGAACGCGGATTCGGAGCGCCCGCGCCATACTATGGCCCAGCGCCTTATGATAACACTGTTTCCAGGGCCGAAGAGAAGGCCATGTTGGAAGACGAGCTCAACTTCATCAAAGAGAGAATGGACGAAATCAATCAGCGTATCAGCGAGCTCGCCTCTGACGCGGAGGGATAAGTTTATTACGGCGAACTTCACATTAGTGGCTTGTCAAAAGCTTTTTGGAGAACAGAAAATAATCGTGCGAGCGGATTTTTTCGCGACTAAAGTCGCTCGCACGCAGCTTATGAATTTTAATGTGATCCGCTATTAGTGCGTCGTCAAAAGATTTTTGGGGAATAGAAAACAGCTTCTTGGGAACAGAAAATAATCGTGCGAGCGGATTTAGCCGCGATCTTCATTGAATCCGTTCCCCTTTTTTCGAGTGACAAAGCACTAGTGCTCTGTCAAGTCTTTTTAGTCGCTTCGCAGATGAATTTTTTTCGTACGAGCGATTTAAGTCGCGGTATCAGCCGCTCGCACACTATGCGTCAGTGTAAGCTCGACAGAGCGCTGGCACGGTTTGGAAAAGGCCGGGCGGAGAAGCTTTAAATCACGCCGCCCGGCCCCAAAAGCTTGACTGCCTCCTCGGAAGTGCTTATTTATTGAGTGATCGTTTTTGTTCCCGAAAAGAAACGGAGAGTGATGATGAAAGTATGCGTATCCAGTCAAGGTCCGAGCCTCGATAGTGAAGTTGACCTGCGCTTCGGCCGGGCGCCGGTGTTTATTGTCTATGACACGGAAAGCGGAGATTACCAAGCTATTGACAATAAGCAGAACCTGCAGGCGCCGCAGGGAGCCGGCATTCAATCCGCGCAGCGTGTTGCGGACACGGGCGCCAAGGCCGTGATCACCGGCCATTGCGGTCCCAAGGCCTACCGGGTGCTGTCTTCTGCGGGCGTCGAGATATTCCTGGGGGCCCAAGGCACGGTGTCCGAGGCGATCAAGGCCATGCAGTCGGGCAGCCTCGAAAAGGGGAGCGGCCCCGACGTGGAGGGACACTGGTAATGAGAATAGCCGTAGCTTCCGGAAAAGGCGGCACCGGCAAGACAACTGTGGCGGTTGCCCTGGCGCGCCAGATAGGCGATTGTGCGTTTGTGGACTGTGACGTTGAAGCGCCCAACGCCCATCTTTTCCTCCAACCCGAACTGGAAGGATCGGAGAAGCAGGAGGTCATGCTTCCCGTAGTGGACGAATCCAAGTGCACCGGCTGCGGGGAGTGCTCCCGTGTTTGTCAGTTTAATGCCATTGCTGCGCTGGGCAAAAACGTTATCGTCTTCCCCGAGCTGTGCCACGGCTGTCGGGCCTGCGTTCTCATATGCGAGCCCGGTGCGATCAGTGACGGCTCCCGCGAGATAGGCGTGGTCGAGTGGGGCCGTGCAGATAATATACTTTTTTATCATGCCAGGCTCAGGGTAAGTGAGCCTATGTCTCCTCCCTTAATAAGTGCCTTAAAAGACAGGGCGGGCAGTCCGCGGGAGTTCGTCATCCTGGACTGCCCGCCCGGCACCACCTGTCCCATGATCGAGGCGGTAAGAGGAGCGGACTACTGCGTGCTGGTTACCGAGCCGACGCCCTTCGGCATCCACGACCTGGAGATGGCCGCTGGCGCTGCCAAAGAGCTCGGTATACCCGCGGGAGTGATCATCAACCGGGTGGGAATAGGCGACGAGGCCGTCGAGAGCTTCTGCCGCGAACAGGGACTGCCCGTACTGGCGCGCATTCCCCACACCCGGGAGATAGCCGAGGGCTACGCCCGGGGGAAAAGCATAATCGAGACAGTGCCCGATCTGTCCTCATCGCTCGCCGAGGTCCTGGAGACCATAAAGAGGAGGGCGGCGGCATGAGCGGGAACAAGGTAAAGACCATTACCGTGATAAGCGGCAAAGGTGGAACCGGCAAGACCTCGCTGGCGGCGAGCTTTGCCGTGCTGGCAAAGCCGGTGGTCATGGCCGACTGCGACGTGGACGCGGCCAACCTGCACCTCTTGCTAAAGCCCGAGATAAAACAAAGCCACGATTTTTACGCCATGCCGGTGGCCAGGATCGTGCAGGAAGACTGCAGCCAATGCGGGACCTGCTACGACCTGTGCGAGTTTGATGCCATCCGTAAAAGTGAAGACGACCCGCCGGTATATGAAATTGATCCCCTGCTTTGCGAGGCCTGCCTGGTGTGCAAGGAGTTCTGTCCCGAAGGAGCTGTAACCGCTGACGACAGGAAAGCAGGCGAGTGGTACGAGTCGAATACCCGTTTCGGTCCCATGATCCACGCCCACCTGGGGATCGCCCAGGAGAACTCCGGCAAGCTGGTCTACCAGGTCAGGAAAGTCGCTGCGGAAACAGCGGCCCGTCACGGCCTGGACAAGGTCATAGTGGACGGACCGCCGGGCATCGGCTGCGCTGTCATAGCGTCCATTACCGGCGCAGACATAGTGGTGGCGGTAACCGAGGCCACCCTGTCCGGACTCTCCGACCTTTTCCGGGTGTACGACCTGGCAACCCATTTTCAGATACCGTTGCGGGTCATCATCAACAAGTCGGACTTAAACCCCGAGGTCACCGAAAAGATAAAAGACTGGGGCAGGGAGAACAACGTCAAGATAATGGGCGAGATTCCTTACGATCCCGCGGTGTCAAAGGCCATGGTAGCCGGCAAGGCCATTGTAGAAGAAAAGGACTCGGAGCTGACCCCAAAGATCGAATCCATTTGGAGAAACCTGGACGGCTCCTCTTAGTGTATTGTCAAGCTTAAGATGACGCATACTGTGCGAGCGGATTTCTTCGCGACTAAAGTCGCTCGCACGCAGCTTATAAATTTAATGTGATCCGCTACTAATGCTTTGTCACAATTGTTTCTGTCACTTACAAAGAACTGTTCTTGTGCGAGCGGCTTTAGCCGCGATCTTCATTGGGTCCGTTCCCCTTTTTTCGGGTGACCAAGCACTAGAACAGTGACACCTTAAAGATCGGCTTTCGGAAAAAAAGGGAAAAATATAGTAAAATAGATATCGGGAGTCGGCCCGTATCTGTGGCGGCCGCTTCCGGAAAGGAGCAGTACAGTGAGCGACGAGAAGAGTTGTAAAGATTGTGGGGACGAGTCATGTTCGGCAAAGCAGAAACAGGAAAGCGAAACGCAAGAGGAGTTCGAGGACCGGCAGCGTCTTAACGAAAAGCTTTGCCGGATCAAGCACAAGTTCATAGTGCTCTCCGGCAAGGGCGGCGTGGGCAAGACCACGGTTGCCGCAAACCTGGGGCTTGCCCTGGCTGCGGAAGGAAAGAAGACCGGCATCCTGGACGTGGACATCCACGGTCCCAGCATACCCCATATTCTGGGACTTTCCGGCCAGCCGGTCGAGGTCATGGACAACCAGCTTGTGCCTGTGCCCATCGGCAATAATCTCAAGGTCATGTCCATCGGCTTCATGCTGAAAGGCTCCGACGACGCAGTGATCTGGCGGGGCCCCTTGAAGATGGGAGTGATCCGACAGTTCCTGCGCGACGTGATGTGGGAAGACCTGGATTACCTCGTGGTCGATTGTCCGCCGGGAACAGGCGACGAGCCGCTCTCCGTGATCCAGCTTATAGAAAAGCTCGACGGAGCGGTGGTGGTGACCACGCCTCAGCAGCTCTCGGTAGACGACGTGCGCCGGTCCATACAGTTCTGCCGGACGACCAACGTGCCCGTGCTCGGAGTGGTGGAAAACATGAGCGGGTTCGTGTGTCCCCATTGCGGCAAGACCACCGACATCTTCAAGAGCGGCGGCGGCGAGCAGATGGCCCGGGAGATGGAGGTCACCTTTCTGGGCAGGATACCGCTCGATCCTGCGATCACCGAGGCCTCGGACCAGGGACAGCCTTATATAAAATCTTTTGCGGAATCCGAGTCAGCCAAGGCTTTCGCGGCTGCGCTTCAGCCGTTAAAAACCAAAATAGAGGAAAAGTAACAGGAGGAAAATAAGCCATGAAGATCGCATTGCCGGTAGCGGACGGGCAGCTTTGCATGCATTTTGGGCATTGCCAGGCCTTTGCCGTAGTTGAAGTGGACGACAATGGAAACATCGTGAATACCGAGATGCTGACGCCGCCTGCACATCAGCCCGGCGTGTTGCCGCCGTGGGTGGCTGAGCAGGGCGCCGGTCTGGTGATCGCCGGGGGCATGGGCGCCCGGGCCATCAACCTTTTCAACCAGGCGGGGGTCGACGTTATTGTGGGAGCGCCGCCTGCCCCGCCGGAGAAGTTGGTCAGCGACTACCTCGCCGGAAAACTTCAAACCAGCGACAACGCCTGCGACCACTGAGGAAAGACATGCCTATCTACGAGTACAAGTGCCGTGCCTGCGGGAGGACCTTCGAGGTCCTCCTTGAAGCGGGCGAGACCGCTGTATGCGAATCATGCGGAAGCGCCGACCTCGAACGGGCCCTTACCGCGCCCGGACGCGTCGGTGTGTCCACACCCGGCGGCGGACTCCAATGCGGCAAGGAAACCACCTGTTGCGGAAGCACCGAGCCTTGCTCAAAGCCGGGATGTCATAAGTAGAAAAAACCGCGCTGTTCCACTCCATTGCCCGTTTTCCCGGGCGATGGCAATAACCGCTTTTTCAGACCATATTAATAAACCGGGGCGGGAAAACTCTTGCATCTCCGTAACAACTGCCTGCCCCGTCCTTTTGTTTCGGCCTTGTCTGCCGCACTGATTCCCTTCAATTTCGGACAACTCCCGGTTCTGACTTCCGTACGGTCCGCACAACGAGTTTCAAAAAGCGGACCATGGCTTACAGGCCGCTCGCAAAGAGCTCATCTTTTAGAGGTAAGGTATCTTTGCTAAGATCGAGTTTGATATCAAAGACATGTCAGGAGGGCAGTATTTGATGAACAAGAAGGCTATGTTCGGCGGGCTTGCGGTCTTATTGTTTGCCGCGGTTGGGGGGATTGTTTTTCACGTCTCTGCAAGCGCGGATCAAAAGGCGGGAAGTCGCAAGCCTCTGCCCACGCGCAGGCCCAACCTGGAGATCATGGCCTGCGCCCACCGCGGCGTCAAGAAGATCGCGCCGGAGAACACCCTGGCGGCTATCCAAAAGGCCATCACCCTGGGTTACGACTATGTCGAGCTGGACGTGCGCTATACCAAAGACGGCGTGCCCGTGATCATGCACGACAACAGGGTTGACCGCACCACCAGCGGCATGGGTGAAGTGGGCGGTTACGACCTTTCATCCCTAAAAGAGCTGGATGCCGGCTTCTGGAAAGGCAAAGAATACAGGGGCGAGACGGTGCCCACTGTCGAAGAGGCCCTCCGGCTCATGGAGGGAAAGATCAAACTCTACCTTCACCAGAAAAAGCCTCCCCGCCGCCGTCTCATTCGGCTGCTCAAAGAGTACGGCTTTTATCCGGAAAACATGATCCTTCTGGGCTCCGGCGAGCGGACAGTAAAGTTCCTCGAGTATGAGCCTTCCACGCCCATCCTGCCCCGCCTGCATCACGCCGGAGAAGTGGACGAGATACTCGAGCGGTTCCCCTCCACCAAAGGATTCAACACATCGTGCGAAACCTTGACGCCCGAGATGGTCACGGAGGCTCATAAGCACGGGATCATGATCTTTACCAACGTCCTCAACGTGCCGCCGTGGAAAGAAAAAGGGTGCATGCGTCGTCCCCTCGAGCTCGGCTCCGACGTGGTGCAGTTCGACAACATGCCCTTGTTTTTCCAAGTGCTCGAAGAGGTCCGCCGCGAGCATGCCGAGCCTCCCGAACACGTTGACTACCTTTGTCCCGACGCCCGGGACCCGGAGGCAGCCCCCGACAAGGTGAAGATCGATTGCAGGCTCGAGTACGGAGAGTTCGCTCGACCTCCTGCAGGGCCCGTCAATGAGCTCAAGGTGGTGGCCTATAACATGGAGCGCGGAATGTTCAAGCAGCAGATTTCCGTGCTCAAGCACCATCCCGACATGAAAGACGCGGACGTGCTTCTCATCTCCGAGGCCGACCGTTACTGCTCGCGGGTCAGTTACAGGAACGTTGCAAGAGAGCTTGCCCGCGCGCTCGAGATGAACTACGTTTTCGGAGTGCAGTACGTGGAGCTTCCCAGAAAGGCCGAGGAGCCGGTAAACACGATCAAGACCGTGTGCGAGCACGGCAACGCGGTATTGAGCCGCTATCCCGTCAAAAACGCCCGCCGGATTCAGCACCGCGACTCGGTGAACTGGTACGTGCCCCCCGGGCCGGAGCGGGAGGACGCCCAGCCCCGGTTGGGCGGCGCTGTTACAGTGGCCGCGGACATCGACCTGGGCGAGACGACCGTTACCGTATACTCCATACACCTATCCAGCAACATTCAGAAAGAGGCGGTCAAGGCCCGCACCAGCCAGGCAAAGGAGCTTATAAAAGATGCCGGGGACTTAAAACATCCCGTCATCATGGGCGGAGACTTCAACACCATCGCCTATACCATCGACACCGCAGTGGGCACGAATACCGACGACGCGGTCAGAGCAATGACCGGCGGCGGGTTCAAAGACACCCACGCCTCGCTGCCCCGAAGCGAGCGGGGAACCACCGGCCGCGACTACTGGGTCAGGGGGGTCATCGACCTGATCTTTGTCCGCCGACTCGAGGTCCTGGAGTCCGGACGCTGCGAGCCCGAAACTTGCGGCCACTTAAGCGACCACCTGCCGGTGTGGACAAAGTTAAGACCGGATTGAGAAGCCTTCACTCCCCCAATATCCTCTTCAACTCGTCCAATACGGTCAGGGCTTCCAGGGGAGTCAGGGAGTCGGTTTTGATGGCTTTGACTCTGCGGGCCGCTTCTTGTGCCGCCGGGTCAGTGGGTTGTGAGAAGAAGGAAAGCTGAACCGGTCCTTGCTGCTGTTTTTGTTTTTTTGATTTCCCTGCTACGGGCGCTCCGCGGGGGTCGTGCTCTACGGATTCCAGGTTGACGAGGATTTCCTTGGCCCGCTCGATGACCTGGGCGGGGAGTCCGGCGAGCCTTGCCACCTGAATGCCGTACGACCTGCTGGTGGAGCCGGGCGCCATCTTGCGGAGAAAGATGACTTCTCCTTCCCACTCCTTGACCAGGATGTGATAGTTCCGGATGCGCGGCCTGGTCTCGGAGAGGTCGGTGAGCTCGTGGTAATGGGTGGCGAACATGGTCTTGGCCTGCCTGCCCGGCGTGTCGTGCAGGAACTCGGCCACCGCCCAGGCAATGGACAGTCCGTCGAAAGTGGACGTTCCCCTCCCGATCTCGTCAAGCAGCACCAGGCTCTTGTCCGTTGCATTGTGTAAGATATTGGCGGCCTCGGTCATCTCGACCATGAAGGTGCTCATGCCCCGCACCAGCACGTCGGAAGCGCCCACCCGCGTGAAAATCCGGTCAACCGTGCCCACGCGGGCCTCGGCAGCGGGCACGAACGAGCCCATCTGCGCCAGGATAACGATGATCGCGGTCTGGCGGAGGACCGTGGACTTGCCCGCCATGTTGGGACCGGTGATGATAAGCACCTGGTTATCGCTGTTGTCCAGGATCACGTCGTTGGGAACAAACCTCTCCGACTTGACCAGCTCCGCGATTACCGGATGCCGGCCGTCTTTGATGTCGACCACGTCGGAGGCGTCCACCGCGGGCCTTGTAAAGCGTTTCCTGGCGGCAAGGTCGGAAAGCCCGAGAACAGCGTCCAGCCTGCCCAGCAGACGGGCGTTGTAAGACAAGGCACCCGCCATGGTCCCGGTCTTCTCGCGAAGCTCCCGGAAAAGGCCGTAATGAAGCTCGATAAGCCGGTCCTCCGCGCCCAGCACCTTGTTCTCCAGCTCCTTCAGGTCAGGAGTGATGTAACGCTCCGCGTTCACCAGGGTCTGCTTGCGGATGTAATCCTCCGGCACCATGGAAAGGTTGGCCCGGGTGACCTCGATGTAGTAGCCGAACACCTTGTTGTACTTCACCTTGAGGTTGCCGATACCGGTCCGCTGCCGCTCGGAGGTTTCCATCCCCGCTATAATCGACTTGGCGTCCTTTTGGATCGAGCTAAGCTCGTCAACCTCTGCCGAGTAGCCCTGCCGGATGATGCCTCCCTCCCGCATGGCAACCGGGGGGTCGTCTACCAGCGCCCGTTCGAGAAGACACTTTAGATCCTCCAGCGGGTCCAGGTCCCGGCACAGCTCAGAGAGGAAAAAAGGCAGCGGCCCGGCCCGCTCCATGTGGGACTTCACCAGGGGAATCTTGCGCAGGGTCTCCCGGATGGCCGCGAGGTCCCGGGGGTTTGCGCTGCCGGTTGACACTCGGGCGGTGAGTCTTTCCAGGTCGGCCATCTTGTTGATGAGTTCGGCAAGGTCCAGTCGGAAGGCGTCGTTGTCAAGAGCGAACTCGACCGCGTCCAGCCGCCGGTTGATACGCTCCGGGTCGATAAGCGGGTAATGAAGCCAGTGGAGCAGGGTCCGGCCTCCCATGGGGGTCACCGTAAAGTCGATAAGCCAGAACAATGACCCCTTGGTCTTGTTGTCCCGCAGGGTCCGCGTCAGCTCGAGGTTCCGCTTGCTCGAGTCGTCAAGCACCATGTATTCCGAAGATGTATAGTAAGACAGGGTGGTGATGTGGGACAGCGGCGACGGTATGGCCACCGGCTCGTCTCCTCCCAACTCGAAAGCAGGCGGCGATTCCGCTGCCTGGGTATCGTCCAAATAGGCTATAAGCGCTCCCGCGGCGCCGACGGCCGCGCTGAAGGCCTCGATGCCGAAGCCCTCGAGGGTGTCGGCCCGGAAGTGCCGGAGCAGCCTTGCGCGGGCCTCGGCCACGTCGAAGTACCGCGGGCCGGGATAAGAAAATCCCCGCACGGGATCGGAAGCTGAGGCGTAGTCCTGGAGAGACGGCCCGGCCTCGGGGTGCTTCATGATCTCTTCCGAGACCAATATCTCCCGGGCGTCCATGCGGGCAAGCTCGTCAACTGCTTCGGCAACCGACCCGACCTCGGTGGCCCGGAATTCCCCGGTCGAGTAGTCAAGGAAAGCCAGTCCGAACGCGGACTCGATAAGCGACAACGCAGCCAGGTAGCTGGGCTCCTTGGCGGGAAGGTGTCCGGGCGCGACCGCCGTTCCCGGCGTCACGATGCGGGTCACCGCGCGTTTGACAATGCCCTTGGCGTCTTTGGGGTCCTCGATCTGCTCGCAGATGGCCACCTTGTAGCCGGCATCCACCATGCGGGCAAGGTAGCCGTCCACCGAGTGATAAGGCACGCCGCAAAGCGGCGCAGGCTCGGGCATGCCCCGCTCCCGGGTGGTCAGGGTAATATCCAGCACCCCGGAGGCTGTACGGGCGTCCTCGAAAAACATCTCGTAAAAGTCGCCCATCCGGAAGAACAGGATGCAGTCCGGGTAATGCTCCTTGATGGACAGGTATTGCTGTATCATGGGGGTCTGGCGATTCATGGAAACTCCGGGAATTGAAAATACCAGAACTACGGACTTGATTCCAGCAGTGGAGCTAAGACGTGCACTAACCGCACCAGCTTGATGATCATCTCCACCAGGACATAAGAAGGGACCAGGCCCAAAAGAACGCCGGACAAACCGGCGAGTACAGGGACAATGGAAGGGCTGTCGAACAACAGGGGAACATGCCTTCGGAGCACGACTATCCCCATGACCATGCAACCCAGTCCGTCAGCCGTCCACATCAGGGTATAATATATCAAAAGCGTGCCGGAGGGCGGGAAGTTGAGATGAAATTCAACGACGATTCCCAGTACGGGCACAAAGTACAGCCCCACAAAAATATAAAGCGCTTTTTCCAATCCAAGGTTCCCCTGTGTAACAGGTGTGGACAACTATATTATAGACCGGAAATAACCGGCGGTTAAGCGTATCATTCCTTTTTCGCCGGCAGGAACTCGAGACGGTAAAGCTCGACGCAAGATCGGTAGTACACCGGCTCCAGCCGGAGCCTGGAGACCGTGTCTGTCATAGACCAGTGGAGGTTATCATCCAGGTCGATCTCGTAGACGTGGTCCTTGCCGTCGGGCTTCAAGGCGAAACAGGCCTTGTTCTCGGCAGGAAACTCCCTGGTGTCCTTCCCTCTCCAGCGGAGGCAGCCCTTGTCTTGTCCAGGCGGAAGATACTCCCTTTCTGCGGTCCGCATCTTGAGGACGGCCTTGGCAGCGGAAAGAGCGTGAAAGGAGACCGGCGGCGAGGTCAGTGCCGCCCCGCCTTCCGGGGCATAAAGTTGATACGGCTCTCCGAGGCGGGAAGGGGTTTGCACCTTGACATGGCCGGAGACCTCCCATGTAAGCCCCATTGGCGTCTTTTTGAACCCGAAGCTGGGAAGCTTGCTTGGAACGAGCCTGCCCCGCCGATGCAGCGACCTGCGCAGGCGAAAGCGCTTTCTTAGCTCTGCCGTAAGGTCCGCCACCTTGTTTCCTTTAAACTCGATGACCCGGGCGCTCTTGTCGTAATGCACGGCAGCAAGCGGGTCGGGAGGTTTTGCCGTCATAAAGAGCATGGTGGGGTCTGCGGGGTGAGTTTCGTACTCGGGCAAGGAGTCGGGAGGCAGGTTCTTGGGTTCCGGAATCCTTTCGATGAGGTCTTTGCTCATGTAAAGAAATACGGGGTGTTCTCCGCTCATGATCAGCTTGTCCTGGAACGAGAGCGACAGCTCGGTCTTGACCATGGCGTCCAGGTAGTAATGCTCCGAGGAAAGACCGAGCACGTAAACCCTGTCTCCAGAGGCTTGCGGCGTCTTTCTTTCCAGAAAGCCCGCGATCTTCTCGGTTATTTCCAGGTTTCGCTCCGAGTCCATCTTCCATTGTTCGAGCTTATCACGGGAGTAAAGCCCGTAAACCGTGCACGCGCACAGTACCGCTGCCAGGCACAAGACTCGGACGATTCGGTTGCGGGGACCGTGGACTACTGCGGCAACAACTATTGCAAAGCCGGCAAGGGCCAGGTACAAAAGCCGGTTTTCGCGATGGACCAGCATATGGGACAGGTTCCACAAGGGGATGACGGATACCAGTGAAAAGAGGACCCCGAAGAGAAAAACCCTTTTGCCGCGCAGCAGCGTGCCGATCCCGCCTGCTGCGACCAGCGCTCCGCCGGCGAAGGCCAGGACCATAGTATAGGGATGCTCGCCGGCAAGGTGATGGACCAGGAAATCCCGGAAAACCCTTTTTATGACCAGGGGAAGGTGAAATTGCGCCTGCTGCAACATATCATACGCAGCCTCCGAAAGAGGAACGTACCCGCCGAACGAGCCCAGCACCAGAAGCCTCCAGCAGACGTAGACCAGCAAGGCGTTAAACAAGGGAAGCGCGAACAAAAAGCCTGTTTTGAGCTTGTCCTTCCACTTTGTTTCCGGCTCTATAAAAACGCGCAGCACAAACGCGCTGATGAACACGGTCATGTAGGGGGCTTTGCTGAGCATGGCGAAAAGGGCGAGCGCACCTGAAAGAACGAGCATCCGTTTGTCAGGTTTTTCCGGAGCGGCCACGCAAATAAGGGCGGCCAGGGAGAACATGGTGCCCAAAAGGTCCGCCCGGCACGAGTACCAGCAGGCAGTAAGCGCGGCCACCGGGTGGACGGCAAAAACAAATGCCGCGGCCAGCGCGGGATACACCGGGTCCCGAAAAGCGGCTGTTTTGTCCTCTTCTCCAGGCCTCTTTTCAACAGCCCGGGCTTGCATCTCGTCGGCCCGCCGGAAAGCTGCAGCCACCAGAAAGAAAACCAGGACAACATTGACAAGATGAAAAAACAGGGAGGAAACATGGATGGACCACGGTGACATGGAAAGAGCACGGTCAAGGCAGAAGCTGGTCACAAAGGTTATCGGCTTGAAACAAAGATTGCCGAACTGTGGAAAAAGAAAAGAGCTCCACGGGCTTTTCACCTGCTCGACGTAAACCACGTACCAGAAGTCGTCGGCCACGAACCAGGCGTCCAGCCCGGCCCATAACACAAGACCTCCGGCAAGCACAGCTAGAGCCGCGGGCAAGAAAAGCCGGGCACGCTTCATCATGAGACCATATCATATCCGCCGGCACTGGTGCATGCAAAAA
>CAYQTK010000101.1:0-13552 GCA_964420375.1 uncultured bacterium | reverse complement strand
CACAGGCAGGCGTGTCCGGCACAGGCAGGCGCACTCCGAAAACGGAGTTTCGCAACAAGCACTAAGTAGTCTGACTTCATACAAGGCCCTGTTTTCGCGGTACGTTTTTTGGCCGGTCAAGACTCCTTAAAAACCCCCAAAATCTGTATTTCGAGATGTCTTTTTTGAGGAGGAACTCTCATGGTACTTATGATAACTTGCGGCTTTGCAAGTGTTTTTACTGGTGCCCGGAGCCGGACTTGAACCGGCACTGGGGTCGCCCCAAGGGGATTTTAAGTCCCCTGCGTCTACCTGTTCCGCCATCCGGGCAATTGATTTTATTTTAACATGGCGGGTTATAACCTTCAATAAAAATCGGAAACCCAACAGCAATTTCGCAACAGGCACTAATTGCTCTGCAACGTGCGAGCGGCTGATACCGCGATTTTCGTCGGACCTGTTTTTCTTTATTCGAACGACAAAGCACTGGCCTCGGGTATAGAACGTCGCTCTTTCAGAGTTCTATACATAACGACTTAAATAAGTGCGCATTTTTAATTTCTGTGCGAGCGACTTCAGTCGCGATTAAAATCGCTCGCACATATGCATATGTTGAAATATGCGCAATTATTTGTGACGTTGTGTATAATAGACATGTTTTGACTTTTTACGAGGGCATCAATCCTGTTTACCGGTTGATATCCGCGGGAAGGAGGCTTTATAATGATCGCATGCACCGGCCGTTTAAAAACGCGGAGTTCATTATTCATCCGGTTGCGGCGTCAACCGGCTTTAAAACGCGGCAGAAAAGCGGCAGAGGAGCTCCGCACCATGAAAGGCGAGCTGCAACAGCAACCGATATAGAAAGGAAGTCGCAATGAATAACAAAGAAAGGTTTATGACCGCGCTTTCGAGAGGTGTTCCCGACACAGTTCCCATCTGGGAACTGGCTTTTAACGAGCCATCCATTCTGGGCATCGCCCGCCACTTCATGGACCAAGACCAGCTTCCGCCCACCAAGTCAGTAATGGACATGAACGACGAAGAGCGAATAAAAACAGTGGGCGCGCTGGTGTCCATTCTCCGCGAGCTTGACCTCGACGGTGTCACCGCCATGTGGCTGCCTCCCCGTGAGAGGCTCGACGACAATCACATGAAAGACGGCATGGGAGTAACCTATCACTTGAGCGACGTTGGCGAGCCCATGCCGGTTGACGGTCCTATCCGGGACAAGTCGGACCTAAGAGGCTTCAAGCTGAGACATCCCGAAGAGGCCGACTTCATGATCCTGGACGTGATGAAGGCGGCATTCCCTGAAAAGGCGGTGGCCTTTCATATGGCCGCAACCTTTAAGTACTCATGGTCGTTCCGCGGCAGCATGGAGAAGCTGCTCATGGACTACATCCTGGACCCGGGCTTTGCCCACGAGGTGGCAAGGCTGGCCACCGACATGGTGCTCGAAGCCGTCGAGATCGGGATGAAAAAAGGCGCCGACTTTTTTGTACTGGACGGCGACCTGGCGTTTAACACGGGACCGCTGATGAGCCCGGCGCATTACCGCGAGTTCATCATGCCTTATCACGCCGAGATCATAAGGCGTGTCCACGAGCTCGGCGGCAAGGTCATCAAGCACAGCGACGGCGACCTGACCTCCCTGATTCCGCTTCTTATCGAGGCTGGCGCCGACGGCATCCATCCCATCCAGCCTCAGAACATGGACATCGGGGAGACCAAAAAGAGCTTCGGCGACAAGGTATGTCTTCTCGGCAACATCGATTGCAGCTACTTATTGGTCTTCGAGGGACCGGACGAGGTCCGGCAGAACGTAAAAGAAACCATCGAGACCGCCGCGCCCGGCGGAGGCTATATCATAAGCTCGTCCAACTCCATCCACCCCGGAGTCAAGCCCGAGAACTACATCGCCATGGTAAAGGCGGCCCGCGATTTCGGGGCCTATTAAGTTATGCCCGCGACCCAAAGGATCAGTTCCATGCACGCATCCTGCAATTACAGACTCAGGCCGTCAAGACTTCTGCCGGTTATCCTGGCCGCAGTCATAATGAGTTCTTGCGCGGCGCGGACGCCGAAGATAGATGCTCCGGAGAGCATAGCGTCCCTGGAGAAGATCGAGCTCGGGGGGGTCGAGCAGTGGATTCTTATCAGGGGCACTGACGTAAACAACCCGGTGCTGCTCTTTCTACACGGCGGCCCGGGCTCGCCGGAGATGCCCATGAACCAGGAGTTCGGAGGTATGCTCGAGAAGAGATTTGTGCTTGTCCACTGGGACCAGCGAGGGGCGGGCAAGTCCTTTTCCGCGTCCGTTCCTCGTGAATCTATGAACGTGCAACGATTCATCTCCGACACGGTAGAGCTAACCGAGCACCTGCAGAGCCGCTTTTCCAAGAACAAGATATACCTCGTCGGCCATTCCTGGGGCAGTCTTTTGGGGACCTTGACGGTCTCGGAAAGGCCGGAGCTGTATCATGCTTACGTGGGCATCGGACAGGTGGTGGACCTGGAGAGAAACGAACGGATATCCTACGAGTTTGTTCTTGAGGAGGCCCGCAAAAGGGACGACTTGCTGGGCACGATACAACTGCAGGCAATCGGGCCGCCGCCTTACGACAATCTGCGCGAACTCATCATCCAGCGGGACTATCTGAAAAAGTACGGCGGAGCAACCCATGCCCCCCAGGATTACGACCGCTTTTATAAAGCAGCCGTGACCGCGCCCGAGTACTCCGCCGTCGATCTCGTCAAGTATATTTTCGGCACCTATTACTCCATCCATTACATGTGGGACGAGGTCCTTACCTATAACCTCATCGAACAGGTGCCGCGCATAGAAGTCCCTGTTTACTTCATGCACGGCAGGCACGACTACAACACCCCCTGGGAGCTTGTCAAGGAGTACTATCGGAAGCTGGACGCGCCGGCGGGCAAAAAAATGATCTGGTTCGAGAACTCCGCACACTCGCCGAACCTGGAAGAGCCGGAAGAGTTCGCCCGGGCCATGGTCAGCATCTTAATGCCGAAGACATCATACCCGACTCCCGTCTCCGAGTGATTCACTTGTAAGAGTTCAGTCCAAGCCGGAAATGGGGAGTAGCTCCATGGGGGGAATGCCCGTATGCCGGTTGTGCAAATCACCGCTCAGTCAGGGGGGGCCAGTCCTTCTTTACTCATGAGCTCGAGGGCGTACTCGATGGAAACGGCGTAGGATATGTCGATGTCGGGGAGATTGTCCCTCTTGGGCGTTTTATTGATCTCCATGAGGTCGAACCTTCCGAGTACAACTCCCACGACCCTTGCGTCCTGGGCGTTCACCAATGGCGCGCCCGCGTCTCCGTAATGGACCATGCGGTCAAAGAGGAGGACCCGCGAACCGTTGGGCGAGACCACCTTTCCGGCGAGCACCGCGTGGATTCCAATCAGGTTATGAAGCCGGTAATGTCCGAAGGAAAAGCCCAGCGCCATAACTGTGGTGCCTTTTTCCATATCGGCGGGATTGCCGAAGATGCGGCCGGGCACTCCTACTTCAATGTCCGGTTCGAGCTTCAAAAGCGCCACGTCGCGCTCGGCATCAGTTTGAGCGACTTTCACGGGTATAGGGTCCACCCGCTCGAGGGTCATGGGCATGAACCCGTCGGATTCCTCTGCAGGAACCACAACCAACCGGTCGTCCGGGTTCATGGTATGGGCCGCACTGAGCAGGTACCCGCGGCGATGGACAAAGAAAGCAGTGCCCAAAAAATGCACGTCCCCGCCTTCCCTGCGCATCAGCATCATGCACCCGCCCGCGTACTTGGCGGTTACGGACTGTAACATGGGGTCACTCCTTTTCCTGCGATTTTTTGGGAAGCCATTCCTCCACCCTCTCCGGGTGTGTCCTTAACCAGCGCAGGGCTTGTTCGTAGGGGTAGAGCCCATCGGTTTGTTTTATCCACAGCATGAGGTGGGCCATTTGCTCGGACGTCCAGCGGAAGTTGTCCAGGAAAGTGTAGACCTCGGGCATGTCCTGTTTCAGTCCCTTGCGCACGATGGTGTTGATGTGCTCTTTGTCCCCGTACACGTTTTTGGGGTCTTCCAGGAACTTGAGTTTCCAGCGCCCGAACATCCAGTGGGGGTACCAGCCGGTGACCACGATCCACTCTTGCTTGCTGACGGCCTCGGTGATCTCGCGGGTCATGGATTGTTCAGAGCCCTCGACCAGCCGGAAGTCGTCCTCCAAGCCGTAGGCCTTCAAAGCGTGGCGGGTCTTGCGCATGATGCCGGCGTCAGGTCCGATGCCCACGATCCGGTGCCGGAACTCTTGCGCGTACTCGGGCAACTCGGCAATCGAATCGGCCTTGATGTAGGGCTCGTTGTGCTGGCCGCTCCCGCCGGTCTGTCTTCCCACCGACACGTCGGGCACGAGCAGGCCGATGCGGGTCCCCTCCAGGTTGGGTCCCAGGTCATCGACCCTGTCCTTGTACTCCCGGTAGTAATGCTCATGGGTGCCGGGAAGCCATGCCGATACCATGGCGTCGGCGCGGCCGGCAGCCACGGCCTCCCACATCTGTTTCGGAGACATGGCCATAAGATCGCACCGGTAGCCGAGCTTCTCCCGGAGCACGGCTTTGACCAGGTTGGTGCTCGCGGTTTCACTGGACCACTGCTCCACGTAGGCCAGCTTGACAAGCGGACCCGTCGGCTTCTTCCTCTCCGTCTCCTGCGCCTTTTCCTTGTCGTGGCAGGAAAAAAGCAGAGAAGCCGCCACAAACAAAACGAGTATTGCCGCATGTGTTCTCATGTTCGTCACTTTTGTGCTCCCGGTTTCTTTTTCATCCATATTCTTCGTCCTCCCACGGTACGGGGCGTTGGATGGGTCACCTTGGTTTTCAGCCTGGTGCCGTGCTCGTACGGAGGCAGGATGTAGCCCTGCGTGCCGATATAATTTTTAAGTCCCTTGCGCAGGCTGTAGGTCATGACCAGGAGGACCAGGGCGAAGGGGAGCCCCGTGGTTATAGCCGCGGTCTGCAATGCCACCAGTCCTCCGCCGACCAGCAGGGTCGCGGCCACCACCCCTTCCATTATGGCCCAGAAGAGCCTCTGCAACACCGGGGGATCGGGGTCCCCGCCCGCGGTTATGATGTCGATGACCATTGATCCCGAGTCGGAGGACGTCACGAAGAAAGTGACGATGACCAGGATGGCGAGGATTGATGTAAGCCATGAAAGCGGGAAGTGTTCGAGGAGCACGAACAGGGCCACCGGTATGTTCTCCTGCACTGCTTTTGCTATGTCGCCTGCACCGAACATCTCGATGTTGATGGCGGTGTTGCCGAAGACTGTAATCCAGAAGAAGGTGAGCAATGTGGGCACCAGGAGCACTCCGAGGATAAACTCACCCACTTTCCTGCCGTAGGATACGCGTGCTATGAACATGCCCACAAAGGGCGACCAGGCTATCCACCATCCCCAGTAGAAGACAGTCCAGCCGTTCTGCCACGAGGTCTGCTCATAGGTCTCGTTCCAGGTGGAGAGCTGGGGGAAATGCTGGATGTAGTAGCCGATGTTCTCGACCAGCGCGTTCAGGATGAATATGGTCGGCCCCAGGATAAGGATGAACACCAGCAGCAGCGCGGCCAAAGAGAGGTTTATCTCGGAGAGCCGCCTTATGCCTGCGTTCAGGCCGGAGACCACCGACCAGGTGGCCACCGCGGTTATGCCCGCTATTAAAAGCACCTGGATGGTCGGCGTCTGTCCGATATGGAACAGGTGGTCCAGGCCGGCGTTCACCTGCTGTACGCCCAGTCCTAAAGACGTTGCCACCCCGAAGAGCGTGGCTACGGTGGCCAGGATGTCGATTATGTTTCCAATAGGCCCGTAAATCTTGTCCCCCAGGAGCGGGTAGAACACCGACCGGATGGATAGCGGCAGACCCTTGTTAAAGCAGAAGATGGCCAGGGAAAGACCCACCAGCGAGTAGATGCCCCAGGGATGAAGCCCCCAGTGGAGGAAGGAAAGGTTCATGGCGAGACGGGCGGCCTCGGGAGTGCCCGGCTCTGCAAGCGGAGAAGCCACAAAGTGGAACATGGGTTCGGCAACCCCGTAAAACAAAAGGCCGATGCCCATGCCCGCGCTGAAGAGCATGGAGAACCAGCCGATGGTGGAAAACTCCGGCTCCGCGTCGTCGCCGCCGATGCGCACGTCCTTGTAGCGGCTGAAAACAAGCGAGACCATGTAGACCAGGATGATGTTCATGGTCATCACGAAGAACCAGCCCGCGACCGAGGCTATGCTCTCCTGCAGCGACTCGAAAAGCCCGCCCACGTGCTTCTGGTAGATAATCGTGAAAGCCACCGACAAGATGATCACTGCCGCGGCTATGGAAAACACCCACGGATGGATATCTATCCGGAGCCATCGCTTCTCTTCGGTCTCGTTCTCCTCTCCGTTCCCCTTTTCGTTCTTGGCCATGAAAACTCCTTCTTTCCAAATTGTAGACAAGTAATGAAGCTTCGGCAAACCTTGGGCTGCCGGAAGTTGCAGGGGCGGGGCCGGTTATTATTTGTTTTCTGTTTAAAGCAGTTTTTCCAGGTCTTCGGCAACGATTTCGGCGAGCTTGTTGGACCCTTGGGGGGAAAGGTGGATATGATCGTGGAAGGCCCATGATTTTCCCGTGAGGGTTTCCGAAAGATCAATCAGATAAACATCCTCGTTTCGGGCAGCGTCTTTGATGATGGAGTCGGTCTTTTCGAACATCCTGCAGAGTTCTTCATGGTTATAAAGCTTTTTACCGCGCTTGATCTTTACTTTCTCATCTTCCGTATTATCAACACGGACCAACCTGGTCTGGATAATGAAAACCGGTTCCAATGTCCGGCATAAAACCTCGGTAAATCTTTAGAACCGCATAACCATGCATGCGGAGGAACAGAACAAGGTACAGTGCTTGTATCGGGTTTGACTCTCTCTTTTCCGCCATATTATACTTACTTAGCGCCTTCGCGAACCGGATACCGGGACCGCTTTTTAAAAGCCCTTGCCTGCAGGTTTCATTCGGTTCGGCTTGAAATGCTTCCCGGTTGGAGAGCTTTTCTAAAGACCGGCGGGCTCGCGGCCCTGTTTCATCGGTTCCGTCATGACTCAAATACCGACCGTTTTGTCAGGTTTTTTTACAAGGGACAAGGATTATGAGTGAGGACGTTTTTGTTTCCGGTCTGGTCGTCATGGCCGTTATCTATGTTGTGCTTTTTCTGCTTGCCTGGCTTGGTCCGCGGCTCCGGAAGGGGGACACGGGCGCATACCTTGATTCCACCGACCTTTTTTTAGCAGGCCGGTCCCTTCCCTTGTGGATGGCCATCTTCACCATGACCGCCACCTGGGTGGGCGGGGGCTATTTGGCCGGCACTTCCGAGGCTGTCTTTGATACCGCCCGCGGGCAGGGCTGGGCCCAGGCAGGGTGGGGGTATGCTCTTTCACTGGTCTTCGGCGGCATCATCTATGCCAAGAAGATGCGGGATATGAACTATACCACCATGCTCGACCCCCTCGAGCAAAAGTACGGCTGGAACCAGACAGTGTTCCTGTACCTTTTCGCACTCATGGGAGAGATACTCTGGACCGGTGCGGCAATGGCTGCCATGGGCGCGGCCTTTTCGACCATCCTGGGGATCAGCATGAGTGCAAGCATCATCATAACCGCGGCCATCACCATCGCCTATACCGTTCTCTCCGGCTTGTGGGCTGTGGCCTATACCGACGTGCTCCAGCTCTGCATGGTGATCGTGTTCCTCACTCTTGCCGTGTTCGCGGGCATGGCCGCCGTGGGCGGATGGGACACCATGTGGACGGTCTACAACGATGCATTCGGAGACAAAGGCTCCGGCTTTATAGTGGGATACTTTGCGCCACTCAAGGACTTCTCCTCTGCAGACATAAAGGAGTGGCCCTGGACATGGATGGATTACGGGCTGCTTTATATCTTCGGCGGGATTCCCTGGCACTGCTACTTCCAGCGGGTGCTGGGGTCCAAGTCGGGGAACGTGGCCCGCTACATGAGCATCGGAGCGGGCATTGTAGCGTTTCTCATGGTCATCCCTCCAACCCTGCTGGCCATCATCGGCTTTAACTACGACTGGGCGGGTGCAGGAGTGGACCCGCCGGAAAACCCCGCCCTGATCCTGCCCTACGTGCTCCGCTACTGCGTGCCCGCCATAATAGGCGCACTAGGGCTGGGAGCGGTCGCTGCCGCGGTAATGTCCAGCGTGGACTCGTCCATCCTGTCCGCGTCATCCATGTTCACCTGGAACATCTTTAAAAGAAGCGCCGGGAAACCGGCTACCGACGCGCAACTGAAAAGAGTGCTCCGCACAACCATAGTTGTCGCCGGCACCGCGGCAACCATCATCGCCCTCCGGGTGAAAAGCGTGTACGCCCTGTGGTACTTGAACTGCGACATGGTATACATCACCCTGTTCCCCGCTCTTACCGCGGCGCTCTTTTATAAGAAGTCCAACCGCATAGGCATCTACGCCGGAATCGTCGTCTCCCTGTTTCTGCGCGCGCTGGGAGGGTTGCCCGAGTTCGAGCTGGACCCCATATTCAACTACTGGATATGGGAGCAGGACCCCCAAAGCGGCAACATCACCACCCTGTTCCCCTTCCGGACCTTTGCCATGATGTGCGGACTTATGACCATCATCACGGTCTCGAAGTTCACCCAGAAGCTCGACCCTGCAAAGCCTCTTCGCAAGTTCGACCTTGCAAATAACCGGAATAATAATTAAATCTATTAAAGAGGTCATTTCAGGAATAATCGCTTCAAAACATCCAACCGGGAGGTATAAATGGGAGTCCTGGAGATAAAAGACCTCTCCCTAAAGCTGGGCGAGAAACAGGTCTTAAACCGCTTTAACCTGGACTTGTGGGAAGGGCACGTCCACGCCCTCATAGGTCCCAACGGCGCGGGCAAGTCGACCCTGGCCAATGCCATAATGGGACTGGTCAATTACACCGACATCAAGGGCGACATTCTCCTCGAAGACGAGTCCATAAAGGGGCTTGCAGTGCATGAACGGGCCAGGAAAGGCATCACCCTGGCATGGCAGGAGCCGGCCCGCTTTGAAGGTCTGTCGGTCGAGAAGTTCATCCTGGCGGGTTCGCGCGACAAGTCAAAGGCCAAGGTGTCGGAGGTTTTGGACAGGGTGGGGCTTCTGCCGGACAGCTATATCGGCCGGGCGGTAGACAAGACTCTTTCCGGGGGAGAGCGCAAGCGCATCGAGGTGGCCTCTATCCTTGCCATGGAGCCCAAAATAGTTCTCATGGACGAGCCCGACTCAGGCATTGACGTGGACGCATTAGAGAAGATTTTCGCCGCACTAAAAGACCTGAAGTCCGAGGGGGCCACCGTGCTTCTTATCACCCACAGCATGGCGGTGCTGAACGAGGCGGAGCACGCCTTCCTGGTATGCAACGGCCGGATCGTGGACAAGGGAGATGTTGACAAGATAAGCCGCTACTTCAAGGACAAGTGCATGCCGTGCGATCATCCCAACCAGCCTGAATTGGGGGCGGTAAATGAGTGAAGAGAAAACCGTACAGGAGCTTTACGAGTCCATAGGTCTTTCCGAGCACATGCACGCAGAAGACGTGGCCAAGCTGACCATCCACGGCAACCGGGTGGTGGGTTCTCACCTGGTGCCGGGTCTCCAGGTCGACACCGAGGAAAGGGAAGACGGCATCAAGGCCGACATCCGGGTTGAAAAGGACGTGAAGATCAAAAAGCCGGTCCAGCTCTGCTTCGGCATTCTTCCCGAAACCGGGGTCCAGAACATCGAGATGGAGATCAACATGGAAGAGGGCGCAGCCGCGTCCATTATCGCCCACTGCACGTTTCCCAATGCAGTAAAGGTCGAGCACAAGATGAACGCGGAGATCAACATCGGCAAAGGGGCCTCGTACTCCTACTTTGAAAGGCACGTGCACGGACCCGCGGGCGGTATCGAGGTCATACCGCGCGCCAAGGTGCACCTCTCCGAGGACGCCCGCTTCAAGACGGAGTTCGAGCTTATAAAGGGCAGGGTCGGCGTGATGGACATCGACTACGAGGTCACCTGCGAGGCCCGGTCGACCCTCGATATGCTCGCCAAGGTGAGCGGCAAGGAGGACGACTTTGTAAAGATTCGGGAGACCGGGCACCTTGTGGGGGAGGACGCACGGGCAGTGCTCCAGACCAACATTGCGCTGCGTGATACCGCCCAAGCCGAGGTCTACAACACGGTTACCGCTACTGCCGCGGGCGCGCGCGGTCACGTGGACTGCAAGGAGATCGTCCAGAACGAGGCCCGGGCCAAGGCGGTGCCCATCGTGGACGTGAGCCATCCCGGCGCCCACGTCACTCACGAGGCGGCCATCGGCAGCGTGGACTCGAAGCAGCTCCAGACTCTACTCTCCAGGGGGCTTGACGAAAAAGAGGCCACCGACTTGATCATCGAGGGGCTTTTAAGCTGAGCCGGCTGAAGGGCTTTGATCCGGGGCGTAGTTAGTGTTTGTTGCGAAACGGAGGTTTTATTTGCTTTTGCGGCGCTGTTTTAGGAGTGCGGCAACAAGCTGTCCGCTTTTTCCGCCGGGAAGCTTGCTTGTCGGAAATTTGCTCCACAAACGGCTCACAGTTTACGAGGCGCCTGTTTGTAAGTTCCGGCAAGCCGGAACTTATGAGTGCGAAAGCAAGCTTTCCTGTCTGCGTGCCTGTCTGCCCTGTCTGCGTGTCCGCACAGGCAGGCGGAACGCACAGGCAGGCGCACTCCGAAAACGGAGTTTCAACAGGCACTAATTACTCTTTTTGCCGCTTTGCAGAAGTCCGGAGTTTCGTGGAGGGAACGAGTACCGGGTCGGGAGTATATCGAACTCGCCAGGTCTCTGCCGATATTTATACAACTTTATAACAAGGGCTTATTTACCTGTCTTTCCTTTCCCAGTCATAAGGGATGTCGGGCGTACGTGCCGGCTTTCTTATCTCGTCCGGCCTGAAGTGGTTATAGGTCTGGTCGGGGCAGTTGACTATGAAGCATTCGTCTGTTCCGATATTTTTGAAACCGTGAAAGACGCCTTTTGGTATGCGCACGGTCAGGGGGTTGTGCTCCCCCATGAAGAACTCGTTTATCTCTCCGCTGGTGGACGATTCGCTGCGGTCATCATAGAGTACGACCTTTGCCATGCCCTTTACCACGGTAAAGTGGTCGGTCTGAAGCTCGTGCTTGTGCCAGGCCTTGACCACGCCGGGATAGGCTGTGGTCAGGTAGACCTGTCCGAACTTCTCGAAAAAGGGATCGTCGGCGCGGACCATCTCCATGAGCCGGCCGCGCTCGTCAGGTATTACTTTCAGACTCTTGGCAACCACGCCGTCAATCATGGTCTTTCGCCTCGCAAGACATTTTACTTGCTATTCTACCGCGGTTGAGCGGGGGTGCAAAGAGCAGTCAAGTCAGGTCCACCCGCGAGCTTTCGCCGAGTACGAACTTCAAGGCTTCAGGTCGCCCGCGGGTGCAGTCTATGAGCACGTCCCTGCCGATGAGGCTGTCCGCCACTCTCTTGGGCATGTTTTTGAGGGCCGAGCCCTGGAGCATGATCGAATTTTCGATCTCGCTGTCCAGTACCAGGCAGTTCTCGTCAATGCTGGTAAAAGGGCCCACGTAAGCGTTCTCTATCCTGGTGTTTCCCCCTATGATCGCGGGCCCGCGCACCACGCTGTTTTTTATGCAGGCGTCTTTGTCCACCTTGACCTTGAACTCGACCTCGCTGTTTCTGTCCACCGTGCCCTGGATGTCCTCTGCAAAAGTGTCGAGTACGATGCGGTTGGCTTCCAGCAGGTCTTCGACCCTGCCGGTGTCCTTCCACCATCCCTGTACCAGGTGCGGCTCGACCCTGAAGCCGTGGTCCACCAGCCACTGGATGGCGTCGGTGATCTCCAGCTCGTCCCGCCGGCTCGGCTCGATCGAGTTTACCGCCTCCATCACGCTCCGGGTGAACATGTATACTCCCACCAGCGCAAGGTCGCTGCGGGGCTTTTCCGGCTTCTCCACCAGCCTTGCAATCCGGTTGCCGTCAAGCTCGGCCACCCCGAACCACTCCGGGTGATCGACCTTGGAAAGGAGTATCATGGCATCGGGCGAGCTTTTGCAAAACTCGTTTACCAGGTCGGTAATGCCCCGGGCGATCAGGTTGTCGCCTAAGTACATGACAAAAGGAGAATCGGCCAAAAACTCCGCGGACACCTTTACAGCATGTGCCAGGCCCAGCGGCTCCTGCTGGTGGATATAGGTCACCTCTACATCGAACCGGCTGCCGGTGCCCACTGCCTGCTTGACCTCTTCTGCGGTGTCTCCAACCACTATGCCGATGTCCCGGATGCCGGCGTCGCGCATGGCCTCGATGCCGTAGTACAGCACCGGCTTGTTGGCCACCGGAATGAGCTGCTTGGCCCGGGTGTGGGTGATGGGACGAAGGCGCGTGCCTTTGCCGCCGCTTAAGATGAGACCTTTCACATCTCCACCTTACTGGGTGATCCAGGCGTCGTAAAACTTTCCTTCCCTGCTCTGGATGATGGCCAGGGCCTTCTTGGCCTGTTCCAGGTCCTCGTAATGACCGACCCGGACCCGGTAAAAGGTCCCTTTTTCGGGGAGGCTTACCTGCACCATGTAAGCGTCATACATGTTGCTTTTCAGCTTTCCCACCATCCGGCCGGCGTCGGCGCGTTCGGGGAAGCTGGCAAGCTGAATGGTGTATGTCCCTGCACGCGTCACGTGCCGGGAATTCGAGCTGGAAGACTTTTGCTTCTGTTGCGGCTTGTCCTTGGCGGCGGACTGTTTCGTTGAGGTCGAGCTGTCATCCTTGTCCGCGGCTTCGGCGGTCGACTCCTGGGGGGGCGATTTCACCTGTTGTTTCTTTTCGGAAGAGCCGGCCTCGGAAGGGACATCCTCTTTCGCAGCTTCCTCTTGGTTTTCAACCCTGTCCGGCACCTTCAAACGTTCCAGCTCGCGGATCAGGTCCTCCCTGGAAGATTCGCTCTTGGTGATCTTTTTCTCACCGCTGTCAGTCACGGTTTCGTCGGACATGGCCGTGGGCTCGGCACGGGCGACCTCAGTGTCACTGCTTGGTTGATCCGGAACGGTGGCCTCCTTTGCGGGCGCGGCTTTTGCCTGGTCGGGCTTGCTCATCTTTCCCATGTTTACACCGAACAGGGTGCCCATCAGGAATGAAAGCATGAGCACCAGGATAAGACCCGAAACTATGAGCACCACCTGGCGGCTTTCCAACTGGAACTCGTAACGGCTTTTGACCTTTCTAAGCTCCTTCATCACCATATCCTCCTCTTCCGCTATCGCTTTTTCTGATCAGCTTCCGCTTCTTCCGCTTTCACTATAGCCCGGCCTTGCTAAAAGGCACAAAAACCGAAAAATAAAATTCTAATAAATTACTTTAACATTCTAACCGAAACTCCCTGAGAAGTCAATAAAAAGACAGGTGAAGTTTCCCCAATTTTCTCCGCTCGTCCTTGTTCGCATTTGATCGGCGTGCGCAACCGACG